>PTKD01000054.1 GCA_002938115.1 Alphaproteobacteria bacterium MarineAlpha9_Bin7
AGGGTATATAGCGTAGCTCAGGGAGAAATCGTTATCAGGATCTACTCCTCCGTACTTTTTCCCAGTTGTTTCGTCGAGGTCACGAAAGTGGCCAACCGTCGCCAGTACAGTAAAGTTCGCTCCGAGGTATCTTTCAATCGTCTTGGATTTGGTTGGCGACTCGACGACTACTAAGCTCTTCATTTTGCTGCACACTACTTAAGTAAATTCACATATATACCTTTTAACTATTTGATATATATTCTTATTTATTGAGTATGAAAATATCCTTCTATGTGCCGATTCTGCCCATGCTGGACGCAGTACCAGCGATTGAGAAGCCAGTAATTGGCATCGTACGGTTGTTTCGTCAACCAAACACTGATGCCGACGGTGGGACATATCTCAAACCCACCGAATTACTTTGAATTGTAGACGCACTGGAATGTAGCCACGGAAGGAGACTACGAAGGGACTTCGCCAAGTATTGAAGGTGCGGACTGTGGCGCAATTCTGCTGATGCTGGAATGCAGAGGGATATTATGGCCGCCGCAGACCTATACGAGGTTCCGTACCTTGCACTAAGCGCCGAATGTTGGTGTAGTGGCGTGCCAACACCAATGCCGCTAGAAGCCCAAAAAGAGATATATGTGATGGGTCACCAGGCAACCAGACGGGGAGGCTTCCGTTTCTCTGAGCCTCCAACAATACAGCCAATGTTGCGGGTGATAAAGGTAACGCGATTACTGCACCAAGCGAAGAGTAACGCAGTAAAAGCACTGTGACTAACCACACAGCGGCGACAGCTAAGCCCACTATCCAGGAAAGAGCAAAAATAACACCAAAAGTCGTGGCCACACCTTTGCCCCCTCGAAATCTCAGCCAGACTGAAAAGATGTGTCCCAGTACCACGCATAAACCAGCGATCCATGCACAGTCCGGCCCATAAGTGCCGGCCCATAAAGTCGCTCCAGCACCTTTTGACAGGTCCATGAATAGCGTTGTTAGGGCTAGCCCTTTATGCCCCGTACGTAGAACGTTTGTCGTTCCAATATTTCCGGAGCCAATGTTTCGGATATCCCCAAGGCCCGCAATCTTAGTAAGTAATAGGCCAAAGGGAATTGAACCAATGAGATACGCAATTAATCCAATCGCATAAATTGGCCAAGTGTGGGCAAAGTCAGGACCAAAAATACTTGGTACCACCGTTCATCCTTCCGTGGAAATATCGAACGCAATCCTGCCGTTGACCCAGGTTTTAAGAACACGGCCCTGGACGGGGCGCCCATCATAGGGGGCGTTGCGGGATTTGCTGCGAAGGCTCTCGACCTCAATCCGCCATGGAGCGTAAACGTCGAACAAGGTTAAGTCGGCCGCTGCACCGACCTTAAGCTCACCGGCCTCCAGACCGACTAGTTTTGCTGGGTTAATAGTCATCTTAGCTAAGAGATCTAGCAATTCAATCTGCTCGTTATGATAAAGTTCTAACGCCAGCGGAAACATGGTTTCCAACCCTATAATTCCGTTGGCAGCTTGTGCAAATGGTACCCGCTTGGAATCTTGATCGTGGGGAGCATGGTCGCTGACGATGACATCAATGGTGCCTTCGGCTAGGGCAGAAACCATGGCGAGTCGATCGTCCTCCCCGCGCAAGGGTGGTGAGACTTTCGCAAATGTTCGATAATCGGCTACTGCATTTTCGTTAAGGGCGAAATGGTGAGCTGCCACGGCGGAAGTGACTGGCAAACCCCGCTCTTTGGCAGACCGTACTACTTGTGCGGCATCGCCGGTTGATAGGTGGCTGACGTGATAGCGCGCGCCAGTTAGCTCGACTAATCGGATATCTCGTTCCACGATAATTGTTTCAGCTACAACAGGAATACCAAGCAAACCAAGCCTGGTTGCTAGCTCACCATCGTTCATGACACCTTTGCTCAGTGACGGTTCTTCCGGATGTTGCATAATCAGAGCGTCGAAGGTACAGGCATATGCCAATGCTCGCCGCATTACTAAGCTGTTTGCTACTGCACGATCGGCATCTGAGAAGGCTACTGCCCCTGCTTCTAGAAGCAAGCCAATCTCTGTCAATTCTTCACCGTCAAGATTTTTAGTTATAGCTGCCGCTGGATAGATCTTAACCGTGCTCGTCTCACGTGCACGTCGGGCGATAAATTCGATCAGTGCGATCTGGTCAATGACGGGATCGGTATTAGGCATGCATACTATGCTAGTAATCCCACCGGCCGCCGCGGCGTGGCTGGCGGTTCTCAGATTTTCTTTGTGTTCGGCGCCTGGCTCACGCAAATGTGCGCGAATGTCGACCAAACCCGGCGCTAAGCAGTGACCCTCACAGTCTACTACCAAGATCTCTTCGGGGACGCCTTCATTAAACAGCCGCGGGCCAAAATCAGCAATTCGGCGGTTTTCTATGAGTAGTGCGCCAGGCTGATCAAGCTTATTCGATGGATCTAAAAGGCGGGCATTGGTAAGGGCAAGCCTCGATCCTTTCGTTGAAGTCTTAGCTGAGTTCACGATTCCTCATTCGCCACGTTGGCGCGTAGGTTATCCGTTAAAACGTCCAGGCACGCCATTCGCACTGCTACCCCGAGTTCAACCTGATCTAGAATTGCACTGTGGGTTATGTCGTCAGCAAGCACGCTATCTATTTCGACTCCTCGGTTCATGGGCCCCGGGTGCATGACTAGAACGTTCGGTTTCGCAACTGCTAATTTTTCAGAATCAAGTCCAAAGAAGTGGAAATACTCCCGCGTGGAGGGCACGAATGTTCCTCGCATGCGCTCTGTCTGGAGACGCAGCATCATCACGATGTCGCAATCAACTAAACCCGTACGCATGTCATGGAATACTTCAACCCCAAGGCGGTCGACAGCCGTTGGTAACAAGGTTGGTGGCGCTACAAGACGAACTCGGGCGCCCATCTTGTTTAGTAGATAAATGTTGGACCGCGCAACGCGACTGTGGAGTACATCACCACAAATAGCGACAATAAGCCCCTGAATTCTCCCGCATCGACGGCGTACGGTCAGTGCATCAAGTAGCGCTTGCGTTGGATGTTCGTGGCTGCCATCTCCGGCATTAATAACGGCGCCATTTATCTTTTCGGATAGCAGTTTAACGGCGCCTGAGTCTGGGTGTCTAACTACTAGCACATCCGGGTGCATGGCATTGAGGGTCATAGACGTGTCGACCATGGTCTCGCCTTTTTTGATTGAACTTGTAGCAACCGACATATTAATGACGTCGGCGCTCAGTCGCTTCCCGGCAAGTTCAAAGGAAGTACGGGTACGAGTGGAATTTTCAAAAAAAAGATTAATTACCGTTCGGCCACGCAACTTAGTCTGCTTCTTGTCGGCACCTCGATTGAGGTCAACATATGAGTCCGATATATCAAGCAGGAAGCCAATTTCACCAGCTGACAAATCAACAATCCCCAGCAAATGTCGATGTGGGAAAAGATTGTCGTACGTTGGCGCGTTCATAAAACGCGACTATAGGCCTGACCCATGCTCTCAGGCAAGCTTAGTAGTTATTTCCAGGTAAGCCAGAACCAATGGCATGGTGAGCGCGGCTATAAGCGTCGTGATCGTGATTATCCCCGCCATTAGGGGCGCGTCTCCGCCCATTTGGCGGGCGAGTACATATGCTGTGCTTGCTGATGGGAGTGACGCGAACAGAACAGCGATATGAGTGGGGAGGCCAGTGAGACCAAAAAGCCCGCAGGTGAATGCCATTGCTATAGGCATCGCGATCAGTTTAAAGGCGCCAGACCAGGCTAGAGGAAGTTTGGCAGTTTTCATAGTTTGGATGTTGAGGCCAGCGCCGACCGCAAGCAGGCCGAGTGGCAGTGCGGCTTGGGCGAGTGCATGGATTACCAGATCAATCCCCTTTGGAAACTGCCACGACGCTGCGTTCAGAATAATTCCCAAACCGGATGCAATAATCAAAGGGTTGGTGATCAGGGGCAAGATTATTGAATTCCGTTGGCCTCGTTCGGTCGCCTGCGGCGAATACTGAGCTAGCACTAGGACCGAGAGAAAATTAACCAGTGGCACTAGAACGGCAATTGACAACGCTGCTAGGGTGAGTCCACTTTCCCCATATAGGACTCCTGCGGCTCCTATGCCGACATAGGTATTAAAGCGAGTTGCGCCCATAAAAATAGATGCGAAGGCTGGCCCATCAACGTTGATTAGTTTCCGAGTACATATGACAAGGCAACTAACTGCCAGGGTTGCCGAACTCAGGGCAATTGCCATCGGCAATACATTGAATTCGCTAAGGTTAGCGTTCGACAAAGTATCGAGGATGAGTGCTGGAAATAGCACAAAATAAATCATACGCTCCAACACCAACCAAAATTCGGTGTTTCGGAAATAGGTGTGTTTGAGTCCGTATCCAGAAGCGATTAAAAGGAAAACAGGGAACAATGATGGTAGGACCGTGCCCATAGCATTAAGGCAAGTACGCCCTGTCGAGGGCATCCAGCGCTCCTTGCAAAATGTATCCGGCCGCCATCTTATCTACTAACTTGGCGCGTTTGTTTCGTGAAAGGTCCGCGGCGATCAAGGCCTGGGTAACAGCGGCGGTTGATAGACGTTCGTCCCATAGTAAAATTGGCGCTACCAAATGGGTTCCAATATTGCGGGCGAAATCTCGGGTTGCTTGGCAACGCGGCCCCTCACTGCCATTCATGTTGATAGGCAGGCCAAGCACTATCCCGGTGACAGAGTGTTCGCTATAGATTTTACGAAGGTGGGAAGCATCTCTATCGAATTTGGTGCGTCTCAAAGTATCCATTGGCGTGGCGATTCTTCTAGAAATGTCGGATAGTGCAAGGCCTATGGTTTTGGCTCCAAGGTCCAGACCAAGCAAACGCCCTTTCTTTGGAAGGCTGGTGGAGAAACGGTTAAGATCTTCGCTAATCATGATTTGCATAATGCAGAGTTGGCAACGGCGTCACAAGCAAGATCAGTCGTACTTGCCGTTTCCATTTACCGGGTGCTAGTTATCAAACCGATTTCATAATTCTTTTGCGTGGAGCGACCAGTCGATGGCGTTAAAAAAAGAAATTGTTGCACAGATTGCCAAACTGGCGCGATTGGAAGTCGATGAGAGCGATCTGGATTTAATGTGCTCCGAGTTGTCACAAATTCTCGCGTGGGTTGAGCAGCTTGAAGAGGTTGATATCGGGAGCGTGCCGCCGATGACAAGTGTTATCGAAATGGATCTTAAATTTCGGGAGGATGTCGTCACCGATGGTAACCAGGCGGACGACGTTATTGCGAATGCCCCAGAGCGCGATCATCATTTTTTTGTAGTGCCCAAGGTTATTGAATAATGGCTGCTGAAGAAAGTTTGATCGGGCTTTCCATTGCCGAGATGCGTGATGGGATGCGGCTTGGTGAGTTCACAGCTGTCGATCTCGCTGAAGCACATATTGCTGCCGCAGAAAGCGTAAGGGAGCTTGGCGCTTATATTTTAGAGACGCCGGAACGAGCGCTGGAAATGGCTGCTGCCTCTGACGCGCGGCGTTCCAAAAACCAAATAGGGACACTTGAAGGTATCCCGCTTGCTATAAAGGACCTCTTTTGCACCAAAGGAGTGGGCACCACGGCTGCGTCAAGAATCTTAGATGGTTTTGTGCCGAGTTACGAATCAAGCGTAACCACCAACCTTTGGCGTGCTGGCGCGGTCATGACTGGGAAAGCCAACATGGATGAGTTCGCCATGGGGTCGTCTAATATGACGAGCTATTTTGGTCACGTGCAGAATCCCTGGCGTCGTGTAGGGGATAATCAACCGGTCACGCCTGGTGGTAGTTCCGGCGGTTCGGCGGCGTTGGTTGCAGCCAATGTTGTGCCAGGTGCGACGGGGACGGATACAGGTGGCTCCATACGCCAGCCTGCTGCTTTTTGTGGTGTCGTCGGAATGAAGCCAACGTACGGTCGATGTTCGCGTTGGGGGATCATCGCGTTTGCGAGTTCTTTGGACCAAGCTGGGCCTGTTACTCGGACGGTACGGGACGCAGCCATATTGCTCCGCGCAATGGCAGGGCACGATGCGAAGGACTCAACTTCAGTCGATGTGGCGGTGCCCGATTATGAGGCGGAACTTTCGGGTGACATGAGGGGATTGAGGGTTGGTATTCCCAAGGAATATAGAGTTGATGGCATGCCGAGTGAGATAGAGGAGTTATGGTTAGAGGGTGCGGATTGGCTTCGGCGGTCGGGCGCAGAAATTATTGATATCAGTTTGCCTCATACACAATATGCATTGCCGACCTATTATATTATTGCACCCGCCGAGGCATCTTCAAATCTTGCTCGTTACGACGGCGTTAAGTATGGACTGCGCATTGCCGACGATGATCTGCAAGTACAGTATGAAAAGACGCGAGGAGCCGGCTTTGGTGCGGAGGTAAAGCGCCGGATTATGATTGGGACATACGTTCTTTCGGCGGGGTACTACGATGCATACTATTTGCGGGCGCAGCGTGTTCGCAGTTTGATTGCTGATGATTTCAACCAGGCGTTTGAGAAGGTCGATGTGATCCTAACCCCAACCACGCCTCATCAGGCATTTTTGCTTGGAGAAAAGCTGGAAGATCCGGTGGCCATGTATCTTAATGATGTATTCACCGTTCCTTCAAGCCTAGCGGGCTTACCTGCCATTTCCGTGCCATCCGGTTTGTCGGATAATTCCCTTCCATTGGGGCTACAATTGATTGCTCCTGCGTTTCGCGAACCTACCTTATTTTCTGTAGCCACATCGCTTGAAAGTTGTGCCGGGTTCGTGTCACGACCAACAATTGTTGCAAAAAAAACGTAATGAAGGAAAGCCAAAGATATTTACAGGGAAACACTGGCAACTGGGAACTGGTTGTCGGGCTTGAAGTCCACGCCCAGGTGATATCTGATGCTAAACTCTTTTCGGGAGCGGCAACTGCTTTTGGAGCCCCACCAAATACGCAAGTCTCATTGGTGGATGCTGCAATGCCGGGGATGCTGCCTGTTATCAACCGTCAGTGTATATATCAGGTGGTTCGCACTGGGCTCGCCCTTGGTGCCGAGGTCAACTTAGAGTCCGTTTTCGATCGTAAAAATTACTTTTATCCGGACCTTCCGCAAGGATATCAAATATCCCAATATGCGAAACCCATCGTTGGTAAGGGAGAAATCATCGTTGATTTGGAGGATGGAACTTCCCGTAGAATAGCTATTACCCGCATTCATCTGGAGCAAGACGCGGGAAAAAGTTTGCACGATCAGCATCCCACTAAGACGTTCGTTGATCTCAATCGTTCAGGTGTTGCTCTGATGGAAATAGTTTCCGAGCCGGATATGCGATCTGCGGAGGAGGCCGGGGCATATGTAAGAAAATTGCGATCAATCCTGCGCCATATAAAAACATGCGATGGGAACATGGAGCAGGGCTCTATGCGGTGTGATGTAAATGTCTCGGTCCGCCGTCCCGGAGAGCCGTATGGCACTCGTTGCGAAATCAAGAATTTGAACTCTGTACGTTTTCTGATGAGGGCTATTCAATGCGAGTCTGCACGTCAGATAGAAGTCATCGAGAATGGGGGTCGTGTGATTCAGGAGACCCGCCTCTTCGATCCTGATCGTGTCGAGACGCGTCTCATGCGATCTAAGGAGGAAGCACACGACTATCGTTACTTCCCGGATCCTGATTTATTACCAGTACGGTTAGAAGCGGAATGGGTTGCTCAGTTGAAGGCGGAACTTCCGGAATTACCTAATGAAAAAAGGGCTAGGTTCGTCCAACAATATGGTCTTACGCTCGCTGATGCTGGTGTACTTGTGGCTGAGCCCGATCGCGCAGACTTTTTCGAAAGTTTGGCCGAGGGGAGGGACCCAAAACACGCGGCAAATTGGGTTGTTGGGGAACTACTAGGAAAACTTAACAAGACAGGAGTAGAGCTGTTCTCCGCAAAGATAAGCGCGATACAGTTGGGTGAGTTAATTGATCTAATCCATGATGACAAGATTTCTGGCAGGATTGCGAAGCAGGTTTTTGATGAAATGTTTGAGACGGGGAAGGACGCGGTACGTATTGTTGAAGAACGTGGTTTAGCGCAAGTTAGTGACGAGGGCGAGTTGGATCAACATATCGACCAAATACTTAATTCCAACTCGGACAAGGTTGCTGAGTATAAAGCGGGGAAAGAAAAGCTATTCGGTTTCTTCGTGGGTCAAGTAATGAAGGCGACCAATGGCAAGGCCAATCCAAAATTGGTAAATCGATTGTTGCGCGGGAGGTTATCCAATTAACGCTTAAATACTGAACAGTGTCAGGTCTTATTGAAGAAGGTTTCGATATTTAATTTGGGAGCCTTCCAAAAACTTCTATTTTTCAAGGAAGATGCTCAAAGATTCTTGAACGTCCCGGTATATTTTCGCGCACCGTGACAACTTTTCGTTATTACTAGACAGGAGTGAAGATGTACGATTTGTACACGTGGGGCACACCGAATGGCCGCAAAGTTTCGATAATGCTGGAGGAACTAGAACTGCCGTATGAGGTCCATACTGTAAATATTACTAAAGATGAACAATTTTCATCCGCCTTTCTGGAAATCAGTCCGAACAACAAAATCCCCGCACTGGTGGACCGTGACAATGAGTGCTCGCTCATGGAATCTGGTGCCATACTGATATACCTAGCGGACAAGACAAAGAAATTACTGCCAGAGTCCGGTCTCGGCCGGTACGATGTGTTGCAATGGCTTATGATGCAGATGGGTTCGGTTGGACCAATGCTAGGTCAAACCCATCATTTTGTGCGTTTCAATAAGGGTAAAGCCCCGTACGCTGAAGAACGTTACGCAAAAGAAAACAAACGAATCTACGGGGTTCTCGATCGACGTCTTTTGGACCGCGAGTATTTAGCCGGTAAATATTCTATTGCTGATATTGCTACTTGGCCGTGGATTTCTAGATTTGAATGGCAAGAAATGGACTTTACCAATTATCCAAATTTAAAACGTTGGTATGTGTCAATCGCGGAACGTCCAGCAACCATCCGGGGATATGATGTGCCAGCGTCAGGAGCAACAATTCCGATGCCATGATGGTAATGACAGGTGCTGCTCAGTTACAAACGTATATTTTTTGAGATTTTGATTAGCTCATGGAATGGAGATGAGGTAGGGGTATGTCTAATAAACTCACTAGCTTCAAGGAATTTGGTAGATTTCGCGAGCAACGCCGAAATAGCGAGATCGGATGTGATATTTTTCTTGCAGAGGAGAGAGTTCGCACGATTCATACGAATCTTGTCAATTTAGTTCATGAAACTGAGCAACTGGTAAAGGCCTTGGGAGACGGGGCCCAACGGGAATTGGCTGCCGCCGCCGCAAACAATAAGATTACTGACCAGGAAAGTCTGCGTATGTTAACAAAAATCTATGAACGTGTATCTTGGCGTTTGCATGGTCAGCTTAAGTACATGACCCATGGTGCACACAGAAGATAACTATGGTGGGGGCGCTAACCGATGCCTCGCTTGTTTATTGCCATTGATTTTCCGGAATCAACGAAGGACTCTTTGGCTATTTTGCAAAACGGTTTGCGGGAGGCTAGATGGGTGGCACGGGAGAATCTCCATCTAACTTTGCGCTTCATCGGCGATGTTTCCGAAGAAGAGGTGCATGAAATTCACTCTGTTTTGGCGGCTGTTCGTGGAACACCCTTTACGTTTGAGTTCGGCGAATTGGGGATATTTTCTTCTGGGAAGAAGTTGCGGAGTATGTGGGTGGGCGTCCGAGATGGATCATCCATTGAAACTTTACGCCGGCATATAGATCGATCCCTTTTTGGCTTGGGTTTTAAACCTGAAGGACGGAGGTATATACCCCACGTTACGCTGGCAAGGTTCCGGTGTGGGCCTTCCGTGCTGCCTGATTTTATGGCCAGAGCCGGGTTGGGAACATTTCCCTCAGTACGAGTGGAGCAATTTATTCT
>PTKD01000055.1 GCA_002938115.1 Alphaproteobacteria bacterium MarineAlpha9_Bin7
CATTTACCTATTATACCCCGCTGTACTATGAGGTAACAGCCAACGGAGAGCCGGAGAGTCCGGAACTTGAGCCTATCGAGATTGCGTTTCGTTCTCCAGAGACAACGATTGGAAGTGGTCGCATGGCGCTGCCAGAGATTGCGGCGCTCCGTCGTGCCATAGTCGGCTGGCAAACAACATGAAATAGTTGAGTCTCGAAATTTACTGAATGCTCAAACCATCACGAAGTTGGGAATAATCTGGGTGCGATGACTTGATTACGCCATGGCGAATAAAAAAATCGATCAGTACAAGATTGCAATTAAATTTAAACCTGTCCGTTGACTCAACTACAGACATCACCTTTTCGGCGGGCCAAAGTTGGAAATCCTCTACTTCTCCATCGCAGTTTTTGGGACTGAAATCAGGCGGCAACTCCAGATCATAGGAAAAAATTAAGTCGTCTCTCAGGCCGTGTTCGATCTCTAACCTGTAACCTATCGTGCCGGTAGGGCGAGCACGGCGCACCATATCGGATGGAAGACCTGCCTCCTCTGCACATTCCTTTTCCAGATTCTCGGCCAAACTAAGCCCGGCGGGTTGTCCTCCAGCAACCGTATTATCGAGTTTCCCCGGGTACGTCGGGCGATCCAGCGTCCGACGCGGAACCCATATCAAAAAATTGTCTCCGTCACGAACAAACCCTGTCAGGTGCACCCCATACGCGCGCATTCCAAATATTGGCACCACTGCCCGATCAAGTTCAAAGAGAGTTTCCCCAAATCGTGTTCCCACCGCATACTGCTCTTGACGCAAGGTGTTGGTAAGACCCGCTTCCGCCAAACTTTTTCCGATCCTGGACATCTCCCTGGTCAAAACGGCAGATGTATCTAAGGCTGGATTAACTGTAATTTCATCCACACTACATGAAACAATATCCGGGAAAGCTGCAAAATACGGTACCACGTGTTGCTTGATCCAGCCGATTCTTCGACCAGCCATGCTGAATCGAACAAAGTTCGCTGTATCGTGGCGATTGCAATTTTCGATGTGTTCGAGAAAACTCATTCTTGCGTTACGCCATCCAGAAACACCAAACACCCGCGTCTCATATGATACAGGGACAACTAAATAAAAATGAAGATAAAACGGCAAATTCTGAATTGGCTGTGCCTGTCGGTCTGTGCAGTGCAGTGGGCATGCTCACCACAACTGATATCTGTTGGACTATCAACGCTTGAACCACATTTTGATTCCGACGCATTCATCACTGCAGACGGCACTAGACTCTCTCTTCGAACATGGACCACGACGGAAAGTCCCCATGCCACTTTCTTGGCGTTGCATGGTTTCAATGATTACAGCAACGCCTTCGCCAACCCGGGCTCTTATTGGTCAGATCGAGGCATTTTGGTTTACGCTTATGACCAACGCGGGTTTGGAGCAAGCGAACATGCTGGACTATGGCCCGGAGTAAATATTCTGGTAGAGGATCTGTCCCAAGCGGTTCATGTGATCGAAAGAATCCATCCCGACCTGCCACTTTACTTGATCGGAGAAAGTATGGGTGGGGGCGTAGTCATGACCGCTATTGCCCGAGATCAGGTCAGGGTTCATGGCATTGTTCTAGTGGCGCCAGCAGTATGGGGACGGCGCACCATGAATCCCTTTTACCCGCCCACACTTTGGCTGGGCGCTCACATCGTGCCCTGGATTAAATTTTCTGGACAAGGGCTTGGTATTACACCTTCGGACAATACCGAAATGCTGATCGCTCTGGGCAAAGATCCGCTGGTAATAAAAAAAACTAGAATCGACTCAATATACGGCATGGTCAACCTGATGGACACAGCACTGGCAGCCGGACCGTCTATCCGCACCCCGACCCTGATACTATACGGCGCTCGAGACGAAATAATACCAAAGGCGGCCACGGCAAAAATGCTCAACGCACTCTCGGGTCCTCATCGAGTGGTTATTTACCCTAAGGGGTATCACATGCTCCTCCGGGACTTAAACGCGGAGATGGTGTTGGCCGATATATGGGCATGGATCAATAAACCTAGCGGCAAATTACCCTCAGGAAGCAACGAGAAGTGGCAGATTTTTTTTGAAGAATAAACACACTATATCAAAAATCTAAGTTTCAGATGCTGTTGACCCCGGGGGGCGCACCAAGCGCCAAGCAATAAAGACTGCGAACAACAACAAAACTGCCCCAATTACGTAGGGCGCATGTCTTCCCAAAGTGGCAAATACCACACCGGCGAAGGCGGGGCCCAATATACGAGCAAGACTTGCGCCAGATTGTGCCACCCCGAGAGCCGCGCCCTGCGACTCAGAAGACGCACGGCGAGAAATCAAGCTGTTGAGTGCCGGGTTGCAAAGTCCAAAACCACCCGCCAGTAACGCCGTTGCCCCGAGTAAAATCCACAAATTCTGCGCTATCGGCATTGTTGCAAAACCGATCACTAAACCACAAAGACCCAACACAACGACACGTTCTTCCCCCCAACGCCGTGTCACTGGACCAATAAGGCCGCCCTGCACCACCACCGCCACCAAACCTACATATGCAAAGAGACGACCCACCTCACGCGGTCCCCAGGAGAACTGTCGTTCAGCCCACATCGCGATAGTCGCTTCAAGGCCAGCAAATACAAACATCACAAGTAGAAACAGAAACACTAGCTGCTTCATGTCGGTCCGGTGAACCGCAGCGATAATAGGGGAAAACCAACCGTGCCGTTTTTCTTCCCCCGAACCAGGATTTCTGGATTCTTTTAAAATCAGAATCGTCAATACCGCCGCCAGAACTGACAAACCTGCAGCACAAAGAGGGGCAACGTGAAAATTAATATTGCCCGCCACCGGTTCGGTGAGATAGCCACCGAATACCGGACCAAAGATGAACCCGAGCCCAAACGCCGCACCGAAAAATCCCATGCCACGTGCTCGATTCTCTGGCGTAGTAATATCCGCGATGTAGGCTTGGGCGGCTGCTATGTTGCCAGCAAATAGTCCTGCCAAAGCCCTGGCCGCAAACAACATAATAAGGGTGCTCGCGTAAGCCATTGCCACATACGCGACGCACGTACCAGCCAAACTGATCAGAATAACTCGTCGCCTTCCATATCGATCACTCATCGACCCAATGATGGGCGCAGCAATAAATTGCATCAGCGAATAGCTCGCCATCAGTAAGGTAACAATAGCTGGGGAGGCACCAAAATGCTCCGCGTAGAAAGGCAATATCGGGATGATTATGCCAAAACCTAAAAGATCTATAAAAACAATGAGTATCAGGGCAGGCATGATAGGAATCTGGAGCAAATATCGTGGCAGAATGTACGGAAAGGGAGCCCAGCGGTTCAGGATTATATTGTGTTACGTGCTTTTATTTGGCCCCATAACATAGGAACCAGGAGTTGTAGCGGATACCGATGCCCTTTCCAACCAGGATCTCATAGAATATCCCACGCCAAAAGGTGGTGCCGCCTGTGTGACTCGAACACACGACCCCCGCATTCTTACCAGCTACAACTTTCGTTGCCATCCCAAGGGGATGTTTGTGGTCTGGACTTTCTCTTCACCATAGCCTCAGGGGCCTTAGGTGGGTCGTGTAAAGTCTCTACACTCGCCCCTTGCGGAACTAGCACGGGATTGCCAACAGTTGTACCTGTTTAGGTTTCCCCGTTTTAGCGACCTTTTCACCGCTTGGTTTCCCAAGAGGGACGCATAGACAGATTAACACTCTATACGAATGCGATGCTCTACCAACTGAGCTAAGGCGGCACGCGGCGAACATAGGACTAGTCGGCACACCTGCGCAACCGTGCGTACATCAACCATTCTGAGTTCCCCAAAGTTTCTTACAGGTGGAATTCTTCAAATCCGGCACCCAAATCCATGTATAGTCTATACCAACAGCACACACTAGCGCCGAACTCCGGCCAAGCAACAACTGTAATTGGCAATCCGAGGCGCGGATGCTCAATGGTTAGTTGGTACTTAACACTAAATAAAATCGGTGGACGGGTCCGACCTTGGCGAACTGTCATAGCTTTGGTGTTTCTTGTGCTCAGCGGTTGTACGCAATTTTTTGATGAAGCATTTTCAAGGCGCAGCCAAGAAACCAAAGAATTGATGGAGTTGGTGAAAGCCGGAGACGCACGTGCGCAAACTGCACTTGGTCAACGCTATGAGCTAGGAGACGGTTTCAAGCGAGATGGAGCCAAAGCAAAGAGATGGTACCAAAGGGCAGCCGATCAGGGTGACCCACTGGCCATATTCCTTCTTGGGCAAATGTTTGAGACTGGCGCGCTAGGAGCACCTGACTATCATCGGGCGGCCGCCCTTTACACGAGCGCCGCGGGCAAAGGCCACGCTGCGGCCCAGGCGAGACTTGCACACCTGTACGAGAAAGGCCGAGGCGTCCCACAGGATTTCACGGCAGCCGCAGCCTGGTACACAAGTGCCGCTCAACAATGGGAAGAAAATGCACACTATCCCCTTGGAGCTACCTTTGCGACCGGCCGCGGAAATCAAAGAAATAGTTCCGACGCAATTCAATTGTTCCAACGCGCTGCAGGGCTTGGCGTGGCCGAGGCACAGTACGACTTAGGTCTGGCATACGAGCATGGCAATGGGGTCGAGCGAAATCTCGAGAAATCATTTACTTGGTATCAAAAATCGGCCCTGCAAGGTCACGATCGTGCCGCAAACGCACTGCAGAGAATTCGCGGCGCAATCGATAACGCAGAGTTCTCAGAAGGAGCCCAACAACCGGAGGAACACATCATTTCGGGGACCGTTCCATCTCTAGCAAGGTCCGATCCAGAACCCCAGATACCCGCTCAATTGCGAGATAGAACTGACAATAAACGGCAACTCGAAACGGTGTTTATGGCCCATCTCGCCTCGTACCGCCAACTGGACCAGATAACATCTGGGTGGAACCAGCTCATCGTGGATCATACCGCTGCGCTCCAAAATCTATCCAAGGAAGTGTCACGGGTCACTCTTCCCAAGAAAGGAACCTTTTACCGCATTGAAGTGGGTCCATTTGCGGATCTCAACAAAGCCAAGGCCTTTTGTTCCGTGTTGAAAGCGCGCAACGCCTATTGCCGTCCACTGAAAAGAATTCGTTAGCCGACCTTTATCGTGCTTTTGCATTCTTCCGGTGCGTTACCAACCTTGGTGCTGCGTCCTCCGCACTATCCTGCTCCATTTCGACCTCCTCAATACGCGTGGTTTGTCGGACTACCTTTTCTGTAGAGATACGAATTTGGCGAACATCATCAAAAGCGAGTTCAAAATGATGTTGCAATTTTTGTGCCCGCTCGTCCAAACGGGTAACATCACCGGCAAGCCTGCCAACTTCAGCCTGTATCACGCTTGTCTGTTCCCGCATCCGTGTATCCTTGAGCACAGCTCGTACAGTGTGCAATGTGGCCATTAAAGTGGTGGGGGAAACTATCCAAACCCGACGACGAAACGCTTCCTCGACCACAGCACGATAATTGGCATGAAGCTCAGCGTAGATCGCTTCTGAGGGAAGAAACATCAACGCCGAGTCCGCCGTTTCTCCCGGAACGATATATCGATCAGCAATGTCTTTAACATGTCGGGTCACGTGGGAACTGAAAGCTCGTCCCGCCTGTGTCCGAGCCGCCGGATCACTAGCCGCGCGCAAAGCCTGATAGCCTTCAAGTGGAAATTTCGAATCAATCGCTATTGACCCCGGCGGATTTGGTAAGGTCAAAAGACAATCGGCGATTCTACCGTTCGTGAGCTTAAACTGAAAAGTATACGAATCAGGCGGCAGAGCCGAAACGATCAGGTCGTTAAGCTGGATTTCGCCAAAAGCACCACGAGCTTGCTTGTTCGATAATATTTCCTGCAAGCTGACCATTTGCTCTGACAATTCCGCAATGTTCTTTTGTGCAGCATCAATTACCGCCAGCCGCTCTTTAAGGTTCTCCAAAGCGGTGCGATTGTCCTTGCCCTCTTTTCGCAGATTGTCACTCATCTGAGACGTGACCTGGTCAAGGCGGGTATCGATAGTATTTCTCAACTGCTCCTGACGTACCACAGCCTCACTGGCAATCTGGCCTAGTTGACCACTCAACTCCGCTTGCTTACCGATCAATGTTTGTGCCTGTTCACCGGCAGTACGCAATCGGACGAGCACCACTGCCGTGACGAGAGATATTGCGACCAACCCTAGAGCCAGTAAAGCGACGATGAAGTAAAAGCCATCCATTTAGTTATTGTATCACGACCCGCTCCAAATTCCCCGGAAGAGAACCTTGACGATTTTAACGCTGAGGCCTAACAGTTTGGTGCCTGATCTCTCTTTCTGCGGCCTACTCAAAAATCGAACTGCCATGGCCAAATTACCTATCATTATTGCTCCTGACCCCCGACTCAAAATTACAGCGACGCTGGTTGACAAAGTCGACAATGCAGTACGAAAATTCATGGATGATTTGCTCGACACTATGTACGCAGCACCCGGGATTGGACTTGCCGCGCCACAAGTTGGTGTGGCGAAGCGAATTTTGGTTATAGACCTTGCCCAGAAGGATTCACCGCCGGCCCCGCTGCAAATTGTCAACCCGGAACTCATTTGGACCTCCGAAGAATTTGAGTCCAACGAAGAGGGTTGTCTGTCGCTCCCGGACCAGTACGCAGAGATCAAGCGGCCTAAAAGCGCCCGGATTCGATACTTAGACCAGCAAAATGTCGACCGCGAGCTTGAAGCCACCGGGATGCTTGCCGCGTGCCTTCAACATGAAATGGACCATCTCGATGGGCGATTGTTTGTGGACCATCTATCCCGATTAAAACGCGACATGATTCTGCGAAAACTTTCGAAATTGGATCATTCGGATGGCAATGACCATCATCGCACAATGTCAACCGTCTGACTGCGTCGATAGAAAGCCCAGGGAACACAGCCCCTCTCAAAGACTCTAGTTTCACTGACCCCGCAACTGGATATCACTGGCATCATATTTATTGGATCTACCCTTAACTCCACGACAGGCTAAAACCCGAATGACCCCACTCAAATTTGTGTTCATGGGAACTCCTGGTTTCGGCTTGCCCGCTTTTAACGCACTGATCCATGCCGGTCATGCACCTCTTTGCGTCTACAGTCAGCCACCTCGTCCTGCAGGGCGTCAGCGGACCTTGCGGAATAGTCCGATGATCGAAGCTGCCAACTCACAGAATGTGCAATCGAGGACGCCTACAAACTTCAAGGATGGTCATGAAATACAGTCAATCGTGGCTTTGGCGCCCGACGTTACGGTAGTTGCCGCATATGGTCTAATATTGCCAAAGATTGTTCTAGAAGCGCCGCGCCTGGGTTGCATCAACATTCATGCCTCATTGTTGCCCCGGTGGCGGGGGGCCGCACCAATTCAGCGCGCAATTATGGCCGGAGACAAAATTACCGGCATTACAATCATGCGCATGGATGAAGGACTGGACACGGGACCTATTCTTGCCCAACGGGAAATAGACATTGGCTCAGACGACGGGGGAAAGCTCCATGATCGCCTCTCAAGGTTGGGTGCTGAGATGATTGTTGAAACTCTTGCAAACATGGAGGCCGATGCTCTGTCGCAAATTCCGCAATCAAAAAGCGGTGCCACCTACGCCTCCCGTTTAACTTCCGAGGATGAACGTTTATCTTGGAGTCGATCCGCGGGAGAACTTGGAGCTCAGGTGCGTGCACTAAGCCCTCATCCAGGAGCATATTTCCTGTTTAAAGGAGAACGTTGGAAAGTGCTAACAGCCGTAATCGAGCAAACAAAAATGAAAACTAAGCCAGGGCGCGTGATTGATGATCGGCTGACAATTGGGTGCGCGGTGGGCGCACTAAGACCGAGCAAAATCCAACGACCAGGGCGCAAACCGATGCCAACCGCCGACGCACTTCATGGTGCAAGTATTCCACCCGGCACACAACTGAGTTGATCATTAATGCCCCGTTACAAACTTACAATCGAGTACGACGGAACTAACTTTGTTGGATGGCAACAGCAGGATAATGGCCCTTCTGTACAGACAGCACTCCAGACAGCCGCTCTAAACTTTGTTGGTGCACACGTAGACTGTATGGCGGCGGGGCGTACCGATTCAGGTGTCCACGCTCTTGGTCAGGTAGCACATTTGGATTTACCGGGCCACTACGACACGGATACCGTACGAGATGCTCTTAACGCTCACCTTCGTCCAGCACCGATTGCAGTACTTGATGTTGAACAGGTCAGTGAACAGTTTCACGCTAGATTTTCAGCCACCAGACGGACCTATCGTTATGTAATCGTCAATCGGCGCACACCCCTAACGGTGGAACGTGGGCGGGCTTGGCTTGTGCCGCGGCCCCTTGACGAAAATGCAATGCTAAACGCGAGCAAACACCTATTAGGGAAACATGATTTCACCAGCTTTCGCGCAGCAGAATGCCAAGCAAAATCGGCGGTGAAAACTCTCGACACTCTAGAATCGGTGAGGACAGGAGACCACATAAACATCACCGCCGGAGCTCGATCTTTTCTGCACCGACAAATTAGAAATATTGTTGGCACGCTAGTAACGGTTGGAGAAGGAAAAATTATGCCGGGCCAAGTTGCAAATATTTTAGCAGCCCGCGATAGAGAAAGTGCTGGTCCCTGCGCTCCTCCGGATGGTCTCTATTTAGTTTCTGTAGAATACGACTGAGCTCAACAAATATTAGCGTAGAAAACTTCATGCAAAATACCACTTAAAATAAGATTCAAGCTCCTCGTCCCAGGCTCAGAATCAAGGCATCTAAGAGAACGGCGAGTAATAAGCCTATAACAACGACCAAAATGGTCTTTCCAAAACCAAGGCCCAGAACTAAACGCGTAACAAAATAATCGTAGTATAACAGCAGCATAAGCAACGATAATACGAACAAATCACCAACTATTCCGCCCAAAGCCATACCCAGATAGCTCACAACCAACACCAAAGTCCATTGGGGAATCGCCAACCAATTGATTGCAATGATATAGCTCGCGTATTGGCCTCTCCTCTCTAAGACCTGCACCAACCACACCATCACTATTGGGAACACGACCCAACCCAAGCCGTAACGCAATAAATGGAGGCCGGTACCAGTTGACCGTTCCGCTTCTGCATCGGTTGTGTGTAAAACGCTTAGGACCAAAAACATCGGCAACGCTATCAATGCCGCAGAGAACGACCGCCAAAAACCGTCCGCAGTATGATTAAAATATTTCATACCACCGGGATCAAATTTGAACAGACGCCATGCACCGAAGAGCGAAGTCGTGATCTCCGCACGAAGTGGCATCATTTGCTTGTCTTTAAAAAATATCGTTCAAGGACAGAGAGATAAACATCCGATAACATCTCAAGATCCGAGATAGAAACGCACTCATCTACCTTATGCATAGTACGGCCGACCAAGCCGAATTCTACGACCGGGCATATATCTTTAATAAAACGCGCGTCAGAGGTTCCTCCCGAAGTAGACAACGTTGGCATCGTCCCACTTACTTCCGCCACAGCACTGCTAACGATTTCCGTAAACGCACCACGAGGTGTTAGAAAGGCTTCCCCTGAAATACGCACATCAAGATTGTAATCCTTTGCATAGGCATCACACAAATTTCGGATCCAATGGCTCAAACTCGAACCATCTTGACGATCACCAAATCGTATGTTCACGCGGGCACTAGCACAGGCTGGAATGACATTTGTTGCTT
>PTKD01000056.1 GCA_002938115.1 Alphaproteobacteria bacterium MarineAlpha9_Bin7
TTTTTATCCATATTCCAGCTAATAACGAGCCTGTCTGAACAGTATCTAGTAAACCGGTCTAACATTTTATTTTATTATCTCGCAACTTTCCTCAAAATACTGATTCCACTAACAAGAAAAGAATATTGAACGGTTGGGTACTTTATTCAGGACAGATGCTGAAAAACACCTCGAGCACCAAACTGTAAGAGCATACTCTGTTCCTTCGATTACCATAACCAAAATCAGTGGTGCCGAAAAATTGTCACGAAAAATCTGAAAACGGAGAGGAAAACGATGAAAATAGCAGAAGTAAAGACATACGTGGTCGCTAACCCGCCACCACATCGTGGTGGACCATACTTCGTGTTTGTCAAGCTAGTTAGTGACGATGGAATCGAAGGTATTGGGGAGGCGTATGGTGTGCCATTTCATCCGAACGTCGTCGCAAAAATGATCGAAGACGTGGGAGAACGACACGTTGTTGGCGCAGATCCTTTCCAAACTGAACGGTTGTGGAGAATTATTTATTCGCGTGCGTACGCCCAGGATCCTGATTTTGCTTTGATGGGTGTTCTTAGTGCGCTCGAGATGGCGTGTTGGGATATAGTCGGGAAGAGCCTCAACCAACCAATATACAATTTGTTGGGTGGGCGGGTGCATGAGAAACTCCGATCCTACACATATATTTATCCGGCTCCTGACGATTTTAGTTCAGAAAAAGGGGACGACATTGATCCGATTGAAATCGGGAATGTGTTTGGGGACGCGGAACGTGCCCCAAAGCGTGCTGCGCAATACGTTTCTCAAGGTTTCACGGCAGTAAAATTTGATCCGATTATGCCTATGTCGGCTTTCGATCCGCGACAATTGTCGCTATCGGCGTTGGCCAATGCAGAACTGGTGGTAAAGAATATTCGTGAGGCAGTTGGTGATCAATGTGATTTGCTGATCGGTACCCATGGCCAAACGAATGCCGCTGGCGCTATTCGTTTGGCCCAACGTTTGGAACCGTATTACCCATTGTGGTTGGAGGAACCAGTCCCACCGGAAAATGTCGATGAAATGGCGAGAGTTGCTCGTTCCACCAAAATTCCAGTGGCTACAGGAGAGCGACTAGCTTCCAAATACGAATTTGCGACGTTGTTTGCCAAGCAAGCCGCCTCCATTATTCAACCCGCCCTTGGCAGAGTCGGTGGCATTTTGGAAGCGAAAAAGATTGCAGGCATGGCTGAGGCCCATTACGTCCAAATCGCCCCCCATCTGTATTGTGGACCCGTGGAGGCAGCTGCCAATATTCAGATCGCGACTTGTAGCCCCAATTTTCTTATCCAGGAAAGCATCGAACGGTTTGATAATTTTCATGCGGAAATTTTAAAGAAACCGATCGAATGGCAGGATGGATACATAATTCCGCCCACCGCACCTGGCCTCGGCATTGAACTGGACGAAGAAGTTGCGGCAGCAAATCCGTATGACGGGGACGCAATTTTCCCGGAGATGGAGGAGCAGCCCATCTTATAACTCAACTTTCCGTCGCTTCTTAAAAAAGATTTTTTGAAACTATGTAGCTAGTTACCCAGTGATCTGGCGCATAATATCGGCGGCTTTGTCCAGGAGTGGCAACACAGCATCCGTTTGTTCTGAAGGCAGGCGGAAAACTGAGCGAGTAATTCCGTTGTCCGCAAGTCGTTTGTTCCCATCAACATCGCTGGGGGCGCCGTAAACGCTAAGACCCAAACTATCGGGTTCACGGCCTGCTTCCGCTGCCATCTGCCGAAATTGGGATTTGATGTTGACGACATCGGCATCGCGGCCCCCCACTGGCATCCACTCGTCCCCCAGAGCGATGGCGCGTCTAGCTCCATGTGGGAATCCGCCTCCAACTACAATTGGCGGATGTGGCTGCTGTACGGGTTTGGGATACGTCATCATCTCGTCAAAGTTTACAAACTCACCATGGTATTCGGCTTTATCGTTTGCCCAAATTATTTTCATTGCCTCAATACGCTCATTCATTAAACGACCACGTGTTTGAGGATCGGTGCCGTGATCCGCCATCTCTTCTAGATTCCAACCGGCGCCGACGCCAAAGATAAACCGTCCTCCAGAGATTTGATCCAGGGTTGCGACCTCCTTTGCTGTTTGCAAAGGGTCGCGTTGGATTACCAAACAAATTCCGGTCGCCAGTTTTATTGTTTTTGTGACCGATGCCGCGGCAGCAAGCGCAATAAAGGGGTCCATTACATCGTAGTACGGTTTGGGCAATTCCCCACCGCCGGGGAAGGGCGTTTTTCGAGACGTCGGTATATGACTGTGTTCGGGAATCCAGATGGATTCGAAGCCACGCTCCTCCGCTGCAACTGCAAGATCTGGGGCCGACATCGAGTAATCGGTAACGAACATCATTACGCCAAAGTGCATCCCTTTTCCTCCCGTTACGATGAGTTGAGACGGTTTATACCTATTTCCAAGTACTTCAGTATTTGACTACTGTCTTCTTTTCAAGTCGGATGGTTCGTGGTCATTGCTCCCCTGCGTATTTATGGCGAGTTTTTTTTGATCTGCTTCCCGAATGCTGAAATGTGGGCAAGACTTGAAGGTTATCGGTACAGCTAGGGAGACAGGTATTCCCGTATTTAAGTTGAAGTAGGAGACATTTTATGTTGAAGGTCTGGGGTCGTCGCAACTCGAACAATGTTCAGAAAGTTCTTTGGTTGTGCGATGAAATTGGTTTGGAGTACGACCAGGAAGATGCAGGGGCCGAGTTTGGGCGAACCCGTGATCCTGACATGCTGGCTCGTAATCCGAATGCCGTCGTGCCGACGGTGGAGGACGACGGATTCACGTTGTGGGAAAGCAATGTCATTCTCCGTTACTTGGCCTCGAAGTACGGACCCGAACAAATTTATCCGAGGTCCCACACAATGCGAGCGGACGTCGAGCGGTGGATGGATTGGCAACAAACGACCTTACTGTCGCCCATGACCACTATTTTTTGGGGACGAGTTCGGACACCTGATGCCATACGTGCCTCTGATATCGAGGAAGCCATCAAGAAGGGAGTACGCATTTGGAGTATTCTGGACAATCAACTAAAGGACCGGGTCTGGATTACAGGTGATACATTTACTCTAGCGGAAATATCCATTGGTGCTCAGGCGTGGCGGTGGTTTTCCCTTGTGAGAGCTGATGAACGATTGACGAAGCAAGCACATTTAGAAAACTGGTTTTCACGCGTTCGTGCGCGCAGAGCTTTCGATCAAAATGTAAGTTCCGTACCGTTAACATGAGAGAATAGAAAGTCGTTATATGAGTTTGGGCGAAAAATGAACCAAGAAAATCCTAAATCAATCAAGGTCTGGGGTATAGAATCCGGGAGGTGCATGCGGGTGCACTGGATGGCTCTGGAGCTGGGTCTGGATTACGAAGTTGTACCGATTCGTGCGCGGTCCGGTGAGACCGGTACCGAAGTGTTTACGAAGTTAAATCCCAAACAAAAGATTCCCGTGCTCCAACATGGTCCGATAGTTCTTTCGGAGAGTGCGGCTATCATCAACTACATGGCTGAGACGTTTCCTTTACCTAACGACTTCTATGTTGCCGAGGACGCAGTGGGGAGAGCCAAACTCAATGAGTGGTGTTACTTCATTATGACTGAACTTGATGCTCATTCCCTTTATCTTATCCGTCGCCACGATAGTCTTAAGGCTATTTATGGAGCTGAACCGACGGCGGTTGCATCAGCAGAAGAATATTTCAAAAAACAGATTGGAGCCGCATGTAAACGTATAAACAAAGAAGGTATCTATCTAATGGAGAACCAGTTTTCTATAGCAGATATTCTTCTCACTTCCTGTCTCGACTGGGCTGTGGCCTACGAAATTGATCTGCCCGACTTGATGCGCAGCTATAGAGAGAAAGTTCACAAAAGGCCGAGATTTCAGGATGCGTTTGCAATCAATTTCCCGAATGGTATCCCAAAATCAGTACTCCGCTCGGCGTAAATGTTTGGCAACTAGGTTTTGCGAAAGGGATTGGGTGAATGGCTGGACCTCTAAAAGGATTTCGAATAATTGATTTTACGACGATGGTTTCCGGTCCAATCGCTACCATGATGCTTGCAGATCAAGGTGCTGACGTAATAAAAATTGAGCCGCCTGGCGGTGAATATATGCGGAAGACTGGTGTTCAACACCGTGGTATGCCTTCGGGTTTCTTGTCATGCAATCGTAACAAGCGCTCTCTTTCTGTTGATCTAAAGCGCACTGAGGGACTGGAGGTCGTCAAGAAACTTGCGGCTAATGCGGACGTATTGGTTCAAAATTTTAGACCAGGAGCCATCGAACGCATGGGACTGGGTGAGGATGTAGTGCGGAGGCTACAGCCAAAAATAATATATGTTTCTATTAGTGGTTTCGGAGAAACTGGTCCTTATTCGGGTCAACGTGTCTATGACCCAATTATTCAGGCCATTTCTGGTCTCGCTGATATACAACGTGATCGTGAAAGCGGACAGCCAAAGATGGTACGAACCATCATTCCCGACAAGACGACGTCAGTGACCGCGGCTCAGGCAATTACTGCCGCGTTACTGCATCGAGAACGTACCGGTGAAGGCCAGCATGTACGTTTGTCCATGTTGGATACGATGATTGCATTTCTTTGGCCCGAAGGAATGTCCGGTCTCAATTTTGTTGGCAACGAGGTGGATCCGGGGAGGGCACAAATGGGATTGGATTTGGTATTCCAGACCCTTGATGGATATATCACGGCTGCAGCTGTAGCCGATTCGGAATGGGCGGGGCTGTGTCGAGCTTTGCGGCGAGAGGAATTGATCACTGATCCAAAGTACAAGACGCCGGCGGACCGTTCTCAAAATCAGATGGAACGGAGGCAAATGATTTCGGATGAGTTGGCTAAGTGGAAGAGTGACGAAATTTTGGATCGGCTGAAGGGAGAGGATGTCCCTTGTGCCCCAATTTTAGATCGTTGGTCGGTTCTTGAGGACGAGCAAGTTCGGGAAAATGAAGTAGTTGAGATTCATGATCACCCAATATTGGGGCAAGTTCGGCAACCAAGGCCGGCGGCGCGTTTTGATAGAACTCCGGCGAAGGTTGAATCCTTGGCACCCTTTCTAGGAGCAGACAATTCCGAAATCCTTTCGGAAGCCGGCTACTCAATTGAAGATATAGAGCGTCTAGAGCGTGACGGTGTTTTTTACCGTGAGGAGTTACAAAACTAAAATGCCCGGTAGTTCTTTGCCTGAATATTTAGTGATTGCATCCAATACTGGCCACGGCTCGGACAATAAAATCCACGACGATGAAATTGCACAAAAATTTGGCTTTACCGGAGCTTTGGTTCCCGGAGTTGACGTATACGCATACATGGCACATGCGCCGGTGCTTCATTGGGGGCGGAAATGGTTGGAGCATGGTTATATGCATGTACGTTTGGCCAAACCCGTTTATGAGGATGACAAAACGTACGTGACGGGATCGCTTGGATCTAAGGGAAGAATGTTTGTAGAGGCGAACGCCCGTGGGGAGATCTGTGGCGTAGGCGAAGCCATGCTCGAGGCACCCCGCGCTGCATCCCAAACGAAAATTGAGAAAACATTTATGCCCGAGGCGGACCAGCGCTCCGCTGCGAGCCAATTTACACTTTCTACTAACACTGTACTCGGTGCTCGTGACGATGAACCTGCCGCCTCGGGACACGATGATTATCTTGCGTCAGTTCATGAGAGCTTAGGCATTTACAGGGATCAAGGTCTTGTGCATCCGGGTTACATTTTGCGTAGGGCCAATTTGATTTTACGCGAGAATGTTGTGCTAGGGCCCTGGATTCATGTGGAAAGCTGGATTTGGAATCTACGTGCTTTAGGTGTGGACGAACCTTTCACGACAAGGGCGGTAGTTACGGACAATTTTGACCGAAAAGGCCATCTATTTGTCGACCTTGATGTGCTGGTGGCTGCGCGGGATACTGAGCCAATTACGAGAGTTTCTCATCGTTCGATATACGTGCCACGCCAACTCCGAGAAAACGTCTCGTTAGACGACCGATAGCCCTACGGGTGTGGCCCCCAGGGAGCAGCCAACAACAACTTGTTTTCTTGGGTTTGTAAAAGTGGGCGGAATTTGGCGGCAAAGGCCATAAAGTCTTCGTCGCCATAAATCTTTCCCCAAAATTGCCGTCGGTCAGCATCGTCTTCAAACTTCCACAGATGTACGATTTGGTTCAGAGCGCCGATGTCTCCTGTGAAGTACCCAATAAGATGATCTTTGTATGGTTGGAGGGCTGGCCAGCCTAACTCTGTATACAGTTTTACAGCCTCTGAGAGTTTTCCGACATTCAAGGTGTATGTGCGTAGTTCGTAAATTGCCAACGTAACCTCCTTGTTATATAGCCGTCGTTGAAATCACCCTGCCGATTTAGATGGGAGAGTTAATAATGGTGGATGATCTAACGGAATATTCATCAGTTGTCGCGGAATTATTGAAATCCCGTGGAGAAACTGTGGCGGTTGCGGAATCTTCGGCGGGAGGCTTGATATCGGCGTCGTTGCTTTCGATCCCCGGTGCATCCGCGTACTTCTTGGGCGGTGGCGTAATTTATACGTTGGCTGCGAGGAATTCACTTTTGCCGGATGGGGGGAATGCGCTAAAGGGGATTCGCTCTGCATCGGAACCCTATGCGTCATGGCTCTCTACATCCATCCGGGATCACCTGGGTTCCACCTGGGGATTGGCAGAAACCGGCGCATCTGGTCCCGATGGAAACCGATACGGGGACAAACCAGGCCATACATGCCTTGCTGTTTCGGGACCTGCAGAACAAATATGTACTCTCGAGACGGCGAAAAATGGCAGGCAGCACAACATGTGGGAGTTTACACGGGCTGCGTTACTGCTCTTGGAAAAGGCAATCCGATTTAGATAGTGGGGTACCCGACGAGTTGAACACGATTGCGCTCTTATGAGTTCGTCGCGTAGTATTCAGGCTGAACACACGGGGCCGCGACAGGGAGGGCGTATGGCGGAATCTGAGGGCACTACAGGCGACCTTGGTGGCCGGCGGGTCGCGACCCGTGCGTTCGTTCTCTTTATCATTGCCATCGCATTGGTGATGATTTTTCCTATTTACGGACTTGGAAACCGTGTTGAGCCATATGTGTTTGGCATTCCTTTCTCTATGTTTTGGGTCGTTTTTTGGATCATTGTCGAATTTTTTGCGGTGATCGCATTCTTCCTCTATGAGCATGGAGGGGAGACAAAATAGATGGAACCGTGGGTCGTCGCAATTGTCGCTATGACGGTTTATCTGGTGTTTGCGTTTGCACTTGGTTTGTTGGCAGGTCGTGGTCGTTCCTTTTTCTCAGTTTCCGAATATGCCGTTGCGGATCGCGGGCTTGGTTTGTTCGTTATGTGGTTCCTCATGGGAGGAACGATATTCTCCGCTTTTGCTTTCCTCGGAGGACCAGGCTGGGCTTATTCGAAGGGTGCGGCGGCATTTTACATTCTCGCGTATGCCGCATTGGGTCTGTTGCCCTGGTACATTATCGGCCCGAAGGTAGCGCGCCTTGGTGCTCGACATAATTATTTTACGATGGGGGATTTGCTCGCCGACCGTTATCAGTCTCGAGTATTGGTTGTAATAGTGGGCGTCGTTTCGGTGCTAGCATTTATCCAATATCTGACACTTCAAATAAAAGGCATTGCGTATGTCTTCAATGTCCTTACCGAAGGACACATACCCATATGGCTGGGGGCACTGATAGCGTACGGGATCGTGGTCATTTACGTTATTACGAGCGGTGTCCGGGGCGCGGCCTGGAGTGACGTCTTGCAAGCCATTTTGATGTTGGTAGTGGCATGGGTCTTAAGTGCTTATCTGGTGAGTCACCTTCACGGAGGCATTGGTCCCATGTTCGAGTCCGTGGCACGTGAAAAGCCGTCTGACTTTTTGATAATAGGAGGTGCCGGGTCCGCGATGTCTGCTGCTGCGTATTCTAGTGCAATTGTGGTGTCAATGATTGGTTTTATGATGTGGCCGCACTTGTTTACGAAGTCGTACACCACGAGTGAACGGCGGATAAAACTTACTGTAATGGCCTATCCTTTGTTCGCCCTATTTTTGGTGCCTGTTTTGTTTATTGGTTTTGCGGCGATTGGGGTGGTGCCGCCTGACGCGTTAGATAGTTCTGACCAGGTATTGCCTTATCTTATTACCCATGAATTAGGTGGATCGGGTCTTATTTATGGTCTAATTGGCGCTGGTGCTTTGGCTGCCGCGATGTCGTCAGCCGATGCGATTACTCATGGTGCATCAGTTTCTGTTGGGCGAGATGTTGTGGCTCCACTGAAACCAAATATGATGGATCGCACACAGCTTTTGGTCATGCGAGTAGCCGTAGTTCTGGTTGGCGCTGCCGCTTATTATTTGGCCATTTTTGGGGCCCAAGGCTTGATTCAGTTACTGCTTGGTGCGTATGGGGCAATAGTCCAGTTTGCGCCGTCGGTTTATGGCGCGTTGTTTTGGCGCCGTGGAACGCGACTGGGTGCGGTTTGTGGCTTATTGGTTGGCGTAGGCGTAAATTTCTACTTTCAGCTTCTTGCTGATGCAAAGCCGTTCGATCTTCATGCGGGATTGCTGGGCTTGATCGCAAATATAGTTGTGTTTGTCGGCTTGAGTTTGTTGATTCGTCCGAGCGACGAAGACGCGGCACACGGTGCACGTTTCGTGAATTCCTAATGGAGAGCTTAGCTGAAACTGGATATTGGCATGTTGGTGGCCATAAAAGTCAATCCAACACCGATCATCACCACTCCCATAATGCGGACGGCGGTATTCGAGTACCTGTTCGTGGCGCTCACGCTTACAAAATATATAACTAAACATGAGACAGCATACTGAACTGCCAAGAGGCCCATAAGGTATGCAGTAAGCGGAGCCGCTTCAGACCCCACTATACTGTCTCCATATGCGTATCCATGCAGCACGCCCGCAGCGGCAAAAATACAGATGATGTTTGCCACCCTTAAGTGTCTCCCACGGAGCACCAAAGCACCTAAGAGAAAGACCGAGCAAGCGACGGCGAACTCAATCATATGAAATTCCATCAGTGTTAATTTCAGAAAGATTCCGCACAGAGTGCCCGTAAGAAATGCAACGGGTAAAAAATAAGGCCTCGGATGTAGGAAGGATACTAATCCCATTCCCACTATAAACGTTAAGTGATCAAATCCTATAATGGGGTGCCCAAGTCCCGAGAGAAAACCGCTTAAAAAAGTAACTGGGAGCTCACCATCCATTACATGATGCGCGAGCAATGGACTCGCCCAAAATAGCAAGGCGATAAAAACGATTGGCATAACTTTGCGCGTTGTCATCAGCTTCTCTCTTATGCCCTGCTTTTTCCTGAAGATGAGTGCATGTAGATTATAACAATTCCGTGATGGCTAGAAAGAGAACACAAATGTGTAAACCAGGCGTAAAGAAAATCCCTTCAAAAGTATAACTTTGGGATTAGTAGTCAGAAATTGAGGTACCAAACGCCTCAGCCTCAAATTTTCGAAACAACGTTGTCATGGAACGTTGAAACTCAGATTGGACCGTTGCAAGCTTGTCAAATGGCACCGGAATCGTAGCTTGTAAAACCTCCGCCAGGGTGTCGCCTCGTTCGATTGATTCCATTGTTGTTTGCTGCAAGAAAGTTAAATAGGC
>PTKD01000057.1 GCA_002938115.1 Alphaproteobacteria bacterium MarineAlpha9_Bin7
CAAAACGTTGATTATGACTCAGAGTCTCGTACCGGTTTCTTGGGGCGAGTAAGGACACTTAATGATAATACATTGGTGGCCATTGTTACCGCAGGTACTTCAGATAACAGTGTTGCAAGAGAAGCTGCTCGCACTCTTCGCCACGCTGGTGAGCCGTCTGTCAGTTTCGATGATTTGGGAGTGGCAGGTCTATGGCGGATCTTGGCAAAAGAGTCCGAGTTGCGCACTTATCCAGTAGTTATTGTAGTCGCTGGAATGGATGGAGCCCTTTTTGGAGTTATTGGAGGTTTGTTACCTGGCACTATAATTGCTGTGCCAACATCGGTTGGGTATGGTGCGGCGCGAGATGGAGAGACGGCTCTCGCTGTAGCCTTATCTAACTGTGCTCCTGGTATTGTCACGGTCAACATTGATAACGGGTATGGCGCGGCGTGCGCGGCACTCCGCATTCTAGGGCATCTTCGCGCTAAGTAGTATGCTTGGATCATAAAATAAATAAGGCGTGTGTTTGATGCGTGTAGACATAAATTTTGGAAAGGGGCGCTTTCCTGTAGAGTTGTCGGATGATTGGCAGGTGACAGTTATCCGCAAACCGCCCATGCCGATCGAAGGCGACGAGGCGTTTGCCGTCGCAAGAGCGCTCGAATCTCCTGTCGACTGTGCACCATTGCGTGAACTGGCGAGTGGCCGCAGCAAGGTATGTATTTTGATTTGCGATATCACGCGGCCGGTGCCCAACGGGGTAATACTACCGGTCCTGATTGAAAAGCTCATCTCTGCAGGAGTTGAGGCAAAGGAAATTACAGTAATGGTTGCGACGGGCTTGCACCGTCCCAACGAGGGTCCAGAACTTGCGGAACTAGTTGGCGATTCTTGGGTGTTGGAAAATATCAATGTCGTAAATCACTTTGCGACGCGAGACGAGGACCATGTCTATGTGGGGACCACAAAGTCTGGGACGGTTGTGCGACTTGACCGTCGATTCATAAATTCTGACCTCAGGATTGTTACCGGACTGGTTGAGCCCCATTTTTTTGCAGGGTATTCAGGCGGTAGAAAGGTTATTGCTCCAGGTATCGCGCACGCAGAGACCATCACGACTCTTCACAACGCTCATTTCCTGGAGCATCCCAAAACTACAAACTGTGTTTTAGAGGGGAATCAACTCCACGCAGAACAGCTGGAGATCGTTTCCATGGTTGGTGATGCGTATGCTGTGAACACGGTGATTGATGAGCATAGGAATATTTCATTTGTAAATTTTGGTGAAATTATCATCAGCCATCTCGATGCTGTTTCCGTGATTCGGAAATTTGCCGAAGTCCCGGTGTCGCAGCAGTTCCCCACAGTGGTTACTAGTTGTGCGGGGTACCCGCTCGACCAGACTTACTATCAAACAGTAAAAGGTATGGTCGGGCCGTTAGATATCTTGTGCAGGGGTGGATCCCTAATAGTAGCTTCGGAGTGCTCTGAAGGACTAGGGTCTACGCAGTATGTGGAGGCCCAGCGGAGATTGAGCACTCTAGGACCCGAGGGGTTTCTAGATCAGATCAAGCAGAAAACCCATGCCGCAATTGATGAATGGCAGACCGAGATGCTTCTGAGGCCTATCCAACGTGGTGACGTACATCTATACGCACCTGGTCTTTCACATGAGGAACGCAAACTAACCGGGGTTCGTATGATTGAAAACGTAAATCAAGCGGTCCGGGAAAGTGTTCATAAAAACAATGATACTCGGGTCGCAATTGTTCCTGAGGGCCCGTATGTGATTCCCTTCGTTAAACTGACCTAGTGCGTGGATAGGTAGTAGAATTTGGCGATTTGTCGAGGGTCCCTAGCGGGCATGAAGTGTCCGTTTCATCGGCACTACTACTGCGCGAGTCCGAAGTTCGCGAATAGTAAGAGCTGGTTGACGTATCGCGCACTCCAAGTTTTGAAAAGCCCTGATCAATAGGTAGCTCGGCCACCGGAAATATCAAATACTGCTCCAGTAGAGAATGAGCAATCAGCAGACGATAGCCAGCTTACAAGTGCGGCTACTTCCTCCGCTGCACCCATGCGCGCGAGTGGGATTTTGGAAATCATGTATTCCCGATGAGCATCAGTTATTTGACCGAGGATCGGCGTCTCAATCACCGCCGGGGTAATGCAATTACACAACACGCCAGTTTCCACCAATTCCTTACCGAGTGACTTGGTTAGTGCGATAACCCCGGCTTTTGCGGCGCTGTAGTGCGCCGCGTTCGGGTTTCCCTCCTTTCCTGCAATTGAGGCAATGTTGACGATGCGCCCATACCCGGCATCAATCATGTTGGGCACTAGTGATCGGCAACAAAGGAACACGCCTGTTAGGTCAATGTCTAGGACTCGTCGCCATTCATCCACATCGGTTTCCCACAACGTAGCGTTTTCACCTGCGATACCGGCATTGTTTACCAAAATATTGACTTTACCAAACGCCGAGAGGGTGTTTTCACGAGCATTCTCAACAGAGGCGGGATCTGCCACGTCCACCGGCACCCGGAGTACTTGTCCCTTTTTGCTTAGTTGTTCGGAGGCTTTATCCAGAGCTGAAATTTCTCGGTCCCACATGGCGACTTGTGCCCCCGAATCCAGCATTCGTTCTGTGATCGCGTAGCCAATACCTCGCGCGGCACCGGTTACCACTGCGCGATTACCGTTCAGGTCTATACTATTCATTTCTGCTGCTACTTTCTTCTAAAATGGGTGTCTAGTTATTGGTTTATCATCGGCGACGCTCTTTCCTCAGAAATCGAGTCGCGTCGGGATAAGGTTGCCTCTCCTCCGGCACAAAGCAGGTCGTTACGCATCCTCGTTTGCAGTTTGACGTGCTTTCACCTTTGGAGTTCTAGATAAAGTTTGTTGTAACAGCTCTCTCATCGATTGTTAAAGCGCTGCCATTCGCTGGGCATAAGCAATTGCGGCCAGCATACTTGAAGGATTGGCGTGTCCTTGCCAGGCAATATCAAACGCGGTTCCATGGTCAACCGACGTACGTTGAATGGGCAGTCCGAGGGAGACATTCACCGCTTTATCGAAGGCAATAAGTTTAACTGGAATGAGGCCCTGGTCGTGGTATTGCGCGACCACCAAATCAAATTTCCCGTTTGCCGCGCGATTGAATATTGTGTCTGCCGGGTAGGGGCCACTGACTTCGATTCCTTCCAGTTTAGCAAGTGTCACTGCGGGTTCAATTTCCTCAATTTCTTCGCGTCCAAAAATGCCGCTTTCACCCGAGTGAGGGTTTAAGCCGGCCACTGCAATTCTTGGACGGTGAAGGCCAAGGCGCCGTAAGTGGTCATTGCCGGCACGAATTGTTTCTAGAATTCTTTGTTGCTTGCATTGCTTGATGGCTTCGGCAAGTGACACGTGGGTTGAAACGAGAATCGTTGATAGTTGTTCGGAAACCAAAAGCATGAAGGAAGCGGATGCTTCTGTTAAATGTTGTAACAGGCCGGTATGGCCGTCAAATTTATGACCGGCTAAATGCATTGCGGTTTTGTTGAGCGGCGCCGTTACTAGGACGCGAATATTTCCAGAAAGTGCCAAGTCCACGGCACGGGTTACGTAGCCGTACGCCGCATTTCCGCCACCCACGCTGGCTTCGCCGTCTCTAACCGTATCAATTTTAGGTGTATCAACTTCAATCAATCGCACGGAATTATTCCGACCATGGGATGAGAACTGGAGTCCTGCTCTCACAAGTTCATTGGCCCGGGCTAACACGTCCCCACGTCCTAATACCACGATTGCCTGTCGTTCGGTTGCGGTTATTGAAGCAAGGGCACGACAAACTATTTCCGGCCCGATCCCGCTGGGGTCTCCGATAGTAATGGCGATTTCTGGCATGTCTAAAATGCTCCGAATCTTTCCAACAATGATATGATCACCGCGGAACGTCCTCAAGCGGGGGTATTATGGGTAAATATAAAATCGCTGCCATTGGCGGGGATGGAATAGGGCCTGAGGTCGTGGAGTCTGGCCTGAAGTGCCTTGACGCCGTGGCCAAATACATCGGGTTTGAGCTCCTTGTCGAGCGTTTTCCTTGGGGATCGGACTATTATCGTGCTCATGGACAAATGATGCCACAAAACGCACTTGATATCCTGAGTGGTTTCGACGCGATTTATTTTGGGGCGGTAGGTGATAATGAAATTCCTGATGATGTCACGCTTTGGGGCCTCCGGCTGGTGATCTGCCAGGGTCTCGGCTTGTATGCAAATGTACGACCTGCCGTCATGTTGCCCGGCGTCCGTAGCCCGTTACGTGAGGAATTATCTAATAAAATAAATTGGGTGGTGGTTCGAGAGAATTCCGAGGGGGAATATGCTGGAGTTGGAGGTAGGAGCCATCGAGGATTTGCAGAGGAGATCGCAATCGATGCATCAGTGTTTAGCCGTGTCGGGGTAGAACGGCTTCAACGTTTTGCCTTTGACCTTGCTCGCACTCGTTCAGAAAAACACCTGACATGCGTCACCAAATCAAATGCCCAACGCTTTGGTATGGTTCTATGGGATGAGATATTCGTCCAGCTCGCTCAAGAGTACCCAGATGTTAGAACTGATAAGGTGCTCGTTGATGCGGCCACGGCTCGCATGGTTCTTAATCCGAGCTCGCTTGACGTGATTGTTGCGAGTAATTTACATGGCGATATCTTGTCGGATTTAGCGGCGGCTTTGGTTGGTAGTTTAGGAATCGCGGCTAGTGGCAATTTGGATCCAAGCGGCAACAACCCTTCAATGTTTGAACCTGTGCACGGATCTGCACCGGATATCGTTGGCGCAGGTATCGCAAATCCGATTGCAGCCATATGGTCCGGAGCAATGATGTGTGCACATTTGGGGGAAAAAGCGGCGTCATCGCGACTGATGGCAGGATTAGTGGAGGTAGCGAAGGCCAATGAAGTCTTGACTCGTGACCTTGGTGGCGCTGGGAGTACTGAGGATGTTACCAAGGCTACCATAGATGCCCTTGAACGTGATGATCTCGATTTAGAGGGCTTTAACAGAATCGGAAGTTGATTGAATCAATAGGTTTTCATCACCGAAAAAAGAGGTCGATACAAGGACTCAGTTTGTAGGGTCCGTTAGTTCAGGGAATGACAATTTCTGGGAGACCAGGTCGGCGAGGGTTAAGGAGGCCGTCAGGCCCGGTGATTCAATGCCGTACATATTCACTAAGCCGGGAACGCCATGTTCTTGAGGCCCTTGAATCATAAAATCTCCTGTCGCAGAGCCCTTGGGGGTTATCTTGGGCCTGATACCGGAGTAACCAGGGTGGAGCGTGTTATCCATGAGGCTAGGGTAGTACTGGCGTATTGCAGCGTAGAAATTTTTTGCTCGTTTCGGATCGACGCCGTAATCGATTTCGTTGATCCATTCAACGTCCGGGCCAAAACGCACGGCACCCGACATGTCCAAGGTCACGTGCACTCCGAGGCCCCCGGGCGATGGAACCGGGTAGATCAACCGGGAAAAAGGGCTACCGCCTGTAAGAGTAAAATAACATCCTCGGGCCAGGTGGAGGGGCGGGATGGTCATGGGATTGAGACCAGACAGTTTTCTAGACACGGACTGGGCACTAAGGCCGGCGGCATTTACTACGATATTCGCAGAGATGCTGAATTCTCCCCCGGATTCTTTCACAAAAAGTTCTATCTTCCCGTCCGTGATTAGGCCCCGGCGGACTTGGCTGTTAAATGCAACCACCGTTCCTCGGTCCTCGGCATCTCCCTGATAGGCGAGCATAAGGCTGTGGCTATCAATTATCCCCGTTGAGGGTGAGAGGAGACCTCCTTCGCTTTTAATTTCTGGTTCAAGTGATTTGACTTCGGCTTGGCTTTTCCATTCTAGGTCGTCGACACCGTTTTCAGCTGCCTTGGATTTTAACGCACCTAGGATTTCTTTTTGAGAGCTGTTGGTGGCGACGATCAATTTACCGATCCGTTTATGTGGCACACCGTGCATGACGCAATAACGATAAAGTCTCTCCTTTCCCTCAACACAAGCTCGGGCTTTGAGGCTATCGGTCGGGTAATAGATTCCGGCGTGGATAACTTCGCTATTGCGGGAACTGGTGTGCGTTCCGATGGCGTCTGCAGCCTCAAGAACTATTACTTCATGTCCAGCCAAGGCCAGCCGCCGGGCAACGGCAAGCCCAATCACCCCAGCTCCAATAACTACGCAGTCTACTGACGCACTCATTCTGATATTATGAGTAAATGCAAGGTTAAGTGCTCTTATCGGTATATTTGAATGTCGTCATTGATAAATGGTAACTGATGTTGGAACTGGCCATCAATCTATACACACAAGTTTGCGCAGGGCTGCGGCGTTGTCTTAGAAAGAGCTTAGCTCAGTTTCTGTAGAGGCTTAAAGCGGTCAGCAAATAGTACAAGGACGGTAAATTGTCGGGCGAAAATGCTGAAATAAGATAAACTGTCATAGAAGCCGGTGTCATCAGGAGTTGGTAGGTTTTCAGTCAATGGCGGCAAAGCATGATAAAAATGTGCCTACAAAAGCAGGGACTACCGAGATCGAAGCTTTTTTGACGAAGGTTGCGCGGACACCCTTTCGTCCGGAGGGGAAAGAACACGGGCGCTTGATTTTTGCACTTGATGCTACCGCCAGTCGAGAGCCAATGTGGGACGTTGCATGCGACATTCAGGCGGACATGTTCTCTGAGACTGCTTCGCTGGGTCGCCTTAGCGTGCAGTTAGTCTATTACCGCGGTTTTGGGGAGGTAAAATACGGTCCTTTTACTGAAAACTCTTCTGCACTGCTCCGAGACATGGTTGGGGTTTATTGTTTGGGTGGGCGCACCCAAATTGGTCGCGTACTAAATCATGCCTTGACCGCGCATAGTGAGAAACGTGTCAGTGCATTGGTCTTTATCGGGGATGCTTGTGAGGAGGATATCGAAGAATTGTGTCATACGGCTGGTGAAATGGGCATGCGAAATCTCCCTGTGTTTGTATTTCATGAGGGGGAGGACATAGTCGCGAGACGGGCTTTCCAGCAAATCGCCCAAATATCGGGCGGCGCTTACTGCCAATTCGATTCGGGGAGTGCTAAGACGCTTAGAGACTTGCTGGGGGCGGTGGCCGTATATGCAGTTGGGGGTCATCGGGCACTAAAGGATTTTCACAATCGCGCTGGCCGTATTCTGTTGCGCCTGACAGCGAAGAGCGGGCGGTGATCTGGTCAGCTTGCGATGACATATTTGGCCATCGGTGCTGGGTTTGTATTGTTGCTCATGGTAGGCGCTCGTTTATTTTTGTCTGCAGACCCAGTCTTGCTTGCGAAAATTTTACGTTGGTCGTTAATCTTGGGCGGCCTTTTCTTCGCGTTTTTTCTTATCTTGCGAGGGCAAGCTCTGCTTGCCGCCGCACCAGCCGCTGTCGCAGCTATCGCGTGGCGTGTATTGCGCATTGTGCCTATGGGACTCTGGTTTCGACTATTTCAAATGGGACGTGCCAGATCTCGACAGCGTCAGTACGCAGCAAGCAGGGGGTCTGGTGCGGAATCTGCGGAAAGTTCTACCGTAGAGTCGGCATGGCTCCGCATGAGCCTCAACCACGCGACGGGTGACCTTTCTGGTGAGGTGGTGAGGGGAAGTTTTTCTGGACAGTCGTTGGACGCGTTGGATGAGAAAGCGCTCCATCGGCTCTTGGAAGAATGTCGGGCGGATAGTTCCTCGATGCAGCTATTAGAAAGTTATATGGATCGGAGGTTAGGGCCGGCCTGGCGTGAAAGTTTTGCGGGAGGGGGTTCTGCGTGGAAGGCCAATAACGAAGGTATGGATCGTGATGAGGCTTATGAGATTTTGGGTGTAACCCCAGGAGCCAGCAGAGCAGACATCAAGGAGGCTCATAAGAAATTAATGGTCGGGAATCACCCGGATCATGGCGGGTCGTCCTATCTTGCCATGAAGATTAATCGGGCTCGCGATGTTTTGCTCGACGATTGAGACGTTTTGGGTTTATGTCGCCCATTGAAGGTACTGATAAGGATGGATCATTTTTCATGTTGGACATCGGTGATGATTGACGGGTACCGGTGTGCTTCGTATACAGCCGCTCGTGCGTCCCCTTCGTCTAGCGGTTGAGGACACCGCCCTTTCACGGCGGAAACACGGGTTCGATTCCCGTAGGGGACGCCAGTCTGTCTTTTATTCAACCGCTGGTTGTTGTCCTTCGCTGATTTTCTGCCGGGCTACTGAAACTTCTTCTTGGCTCATGAGAGGCTTGAGCATAACCAAATTACTTTCCGCCTTTTTGCTACCTTGCTTTCTAGCTCGGGACCACCAGACGTAGGCGGAAATGTAGTCCTGCGGGACGCCTTGTCCCTTGGCATACATAAGTCCAAGGTTCTGCTGTGCGTCCATATGGCCTTGCGTTGCAGCCATCCGGAACCACTTTGCGGCTTCAGTCTCGTCTTTTTCTGCGGCTTTTCCGCCGCGATAAATATAGCCAAGTCGGGCCTGAGCATCTGGATGGCCTTGTTCGGCAGCTTTGTGCCACCAGTATACCGCCTCCTTATAGCTTTGCTCGATTCCATAGCCATAAAAATACATTGATGCCAGACTGTATTGGGCAAGGTAAAATCCTTGTTGAGCGGCGAGCTCGTACCATCTTATGGCTTCGGTATCACTCTGGTTTACGGCGGTACCATTTGCGTACATACGACCTACGATAAATTGTGCTCTGGCGTTCCCCTCCATCGCGTGGGGCTGCAGCTCCTGGAAAGCCGTTTCGTAATCCCCAGTTACATAGGCTGTCTCTCCAAGGTTCATATCTGCCCATGCTGTAGTAGCCGCCAACAAAGATAGAATCCCCATTTGTACGATTAGATAGAGCATTTTCAACGTGGCCCCGCTTTTGATATGTAGAGTGGATGTCCGTAATCTCGAACAGGGATTTTTGGCTACCACTTGGGCACTACACCAATAACGCAGTCCCATTTGAACAAGGAACGGACGTTGGGCGCAATCCGCATCAAATGTTGAGTAAATTCTCAAGAAAATGCAAAACATTTTCAGGTGTTTGTGATGATTATCACATAAAATGTGTGTTGTTTTGGTAATAATCAGGCCAAGCGGTGATATGATAGTCCGAGTCCTGTTCGGGCATTTGTGAAAAGGATTTTTCGTAACGGGCAAAGAGGGTGTATATCCTAGAATATGACTCTCGAGGAGGTAGGTTAATATGAGTGATACATTTGAAGATGGCGGTCGTCCCGCCATTCCCCCAGGTGGGGAAGGCGAAGGCGGAGCAGGTGCTCCCCCAGAGGGCGGACCAGGCATGGCGGGTGCTGAGGGTGATCACGATCACCCAGAAGGCGAAGGCGGACCAGGTGCTCCCCCAGGAGGGGATCCGGGAATGGCCGGTGGCGAAGGCGGACCAGGTGCTCCCCCAG
>PTKD01000058.1 GCA_002938115.1 Alphaproteobacteria bacterium MarineAlpha9_Bin7
GTGCCCCAGCCAGGCCTTCCTGGAGGCTGGAGTTCAGGTTGGCCAGCCGCTTCATCGGCTCATAGGCCAGCAACAAAGCCATGATGAACGAGAAAAAGGCGCCCGATGTCGTTTCACCGGCGATCACCCGGTGGCCGCCGTAAATAATGACGATGCAGACGGCCACACCACCCAGGGTTTCCATGATCGGGCTGGACCTGGACCGGGTCCGCGCGGATTTGAGGTTCAGCTTGAAAATTCGCTCCACGATGCCGCCGATCCGGCTTTTTTCATAGCCTTCCATCCCGTAGGCCTTGACCACGCGGATTCCCTGGAAGGTCTGTTCCAGAAGCGTTGTGAACAGGCCCATTTCTTCCTGGGTGTTGGCCGTGACCTTGCGCATGCGCCGCCCCAACCGCAGCACCGGAAGCGCCGCCATGGGAAACACGAAAACCGAAATCACCGCCAACTGCCAATCCTTGAGGAACATCACGGTAACCAGTCCCACAAACGACAACAGATCCTTGCCGAACCCGGTCAACACATTGGACACCGCGACGCGCATCTGATTGATATCGACGGTGAAACGCGAAATCAGCTTGCCGGTCGAATTGTTGTGGAAAAAACTGATGTCCATCCGTGCCAGGTGCGCGAACAGGCGGTTCTGGTTGTCGGCGATGATGCGAAACCCAACGAAACTCATCAGCACCGATTGACCGTAACTGGCGAACCCCTTGATCAGAAAGGTGAGAAACTGAGTTATGTCCAAGGTGTGGGTATTGGGCATCGCCCGCGTCTTGCCGGAGGTATTGGGATACTTCGGGACAGTTCGGGGAATGATAGTTACTTTGCTGAAAAGTTCGCCCAGGGCCAGGGCTATTTCTTTGGTTTTGGGATGCTTGAAGACATTGCCGGCAATGATACATACACTTCTTCACGCTATGCTCAGGGACAAGGATCCTTTGCGGGGATAGGATTGTTAGCGGACCTCGATGGAGAAGATGATTATCGTCTTGAGGTCGGCGTAGGTCAGGGCATGGGTCTCGATACCGGTATCGGTCTCCTGGTGGACTATGCGGGAGATGATCGGTACGCCGCACCCAGTTTAGCCCAGGGCAGCAGTACGGGAAATGGCTTTGGCTTGCTCGCGGATGCTGAAGGCTCGGATATTTACTATCTTGATAAACCAGGTTTGGGTTGGGGGAGAGGCCGGGACGCTAGAGGCATGCCTGGTCTGCCCTTCTTGCTGGATATTGGCGGTAAAGCACATTATATCCTGTCTGGTGAATTAATGCTTGATGTTGACCTAGAGGGACTGGGCGGTCCGTTGGCTAGGTTTAAGCTGTCCCAGCTCACTGCAAAAAAGTTTGAGTGTCCAGACCCCAGGATATATGCGGCCCCGATGGTCGGGCCTTTGATTGATCGGTTAAGCCGAAGTGCCCCAAGATTTGGGGTAGACGAGACGGCTCTACAGGAATTTGTCGGTTTGAGTCGCTTAATGCCGAATGCCATAGAGGAGCTGCTTGAACAGGTTAAGGTAGAAGACTCAGACTTAGTAGTTAATTTAAGCGCTTTGGTAAGATGTTATCTCGAAGACGCTGACGCGTCGGGGAAAATTAAAATTCAACATGTGTTGATAAAGACTTTACATTCCGACCATGCCCTTGCTTTAGTTGCTATCACTTTACTGGGTATTATTCCTCCTTCCAGTGATATTTTGTTCGATATATCAGAAAGGTCACAACATCACAGTGATTGTGGTGTTCGTGCTAATGCGCTTTTATTACTCCGTTATGTGAATGGAACCACGGAACGGGTAAAATCCTTAGCCCGACGTTCGCTGCAGGATTCATGTTGGCAGGTTAAGTCGGTTTGCCTGTCATTGCTAGCTCACTTGGAGGGCACGTCGCGCGCTAATGTGTCTAGAGTTACTTTTAATGAACTACCAGATGTACTGAAGCATCGCGCGAAGGTGAGTAGTGACGATTAGGTATCAGACAATTGGCCTGGGGTTCGGATCACAAATTTTTGGTAAGTCAATACTAGTCCAACTATTGTTAGACCAATGATATCGCTCTCGATCCCAGGCTTTATTAGAGCAATGGCAGAGACAAATAACACCAGTCGAAATAAAAAATTTATCTTCAGCAGCAGGTAACCATGCAGGGAAGATGCGAGGCTGATAACCCCGATTACCGCTGACAGAGCCGACCAAGCGATATCGCTCCAAGCCCCCATTAGCAATAGAGACGGGCCAAATACGAACATGAAAGGAATGATGTAACCAGTGGCTGCTAATTTAATGGCAGCAATTCCTGATTCCCATAAGCCGGCGCCGGAAAGACCATTGGCAGCATACAACGATATGGCCACGGGCGGTGTGATCACAGAAAGTATGGCGAAGTAAAATACGAATAAATGCGCGGCTTCTCTTGGTATACCAAGTTTTATCAGGGCTGGCGCGAGCAGCGCTGCCTGCACGATATACGCGGGTGTTGTTGGGAGGCCCATACCCAACAGAATGCCAGCCAAAGCAGTTAGGATCAGGGCCAACACCATGTTCCCTCCACTAAAACCACTGACTATCAGTTGCGTAAATTCTATGCCCACTGCTGTTTGTGCAATCACGCCAATTACGATTCCTGCACTTGCGCAAGCACCGGCAACGATAAGAGTGTTTCGGATCCCGGTGATGAGCGAGTCATAAATCGTTCTCCATGAGATATCGCGGCGAGTAGTCTTTCCTAAAAGGGCCACGGGGAGGACCGACAAGAGTCCACAAAAAGCGGCATACGGTGGGCTATAACCAGACATCAAAACGCCGACAATTATCGCTAGTGGTAAAAACTGATGACCGCGTGTTTTAAGGACGTCACCAAGACGGGGAAGGTCGGGTCTTGGTAATCCCTTAAGTCCCGTACGTTTAGCTTCAAAATGCACGGCAAAAAATACGGCAACAAAATAGAGCATAGCCGGAACGATTGCGATCGAAACCACGGTCAAATAGCTGACACCCATTAGCTCTGCCATTACGAAAGCAGCAGCGCCCATAATGGGGGGCATAATTTGACCACCTGTTGATGCCACAGCTTCGACCGCGCCAGCGAACGCAGGTCGATAACCAATTTTTTTCATCATTGGGATCGTAAAGGTCCCGGTGGTCATCACGTTGGCAGTGGAACTCCCGGATACCGTTCCGAACATGGCACTTGTAACACAAGCAACCTTGGCGGGTCCGCCCGCGGACGCTCCTGCTAACGCGAGCGAAAAATCTCGAAATAACCTGCCAGTTCCAGAATGCTCCACCAAAGCCCCAAACAATATAAATAAAACCATATAAGTAGCGGAGACATTTAGCGGAATTCCAAAAATCCCTTCGGTAGTTAGATACATTTGGTCGATCAATTCGCCATAACCAATTTGCTCGATAGCAATGGCGTAAAATAAGAAGAAGGCGGCAGTAAGTGGTAGTGCTAAACCAATTACACGGCGTGTCGCCTCGAGAGTGACAATTACAAGCATGGTGCCGAGCAACAAATCGGTCCACCGCAAATCGTCCACATATGCAAATCGATCGAGGATGTAATTATGATTGACGAAAATGTACCCGATTGACGCGATCGAAACGATTAGCAACCCCCCATCTATCGCCGGGCCTAGCCATTTCAGCTTTAAAGGGGCACTTGGGTGCCAAAGAAATATTAATACAAGAGCAAACAAAAGGTGCGTGCCGCGGAAATAGAATACAGACGGAACACCGATGATCACGACATAAAAATGATATGCAGCCATAGCCAAAGCGATCGCCGCTGGGACGTAGCTAAAGCGAATGTTCAATCGCATAGCACTAATAAAGGAGCGGGGATTCCAGGAAGATTATCGGACTCCCTGTTCTATATAAAACTGCTCGGCACCGGGATGGAAAGGTACCCCGACATCTTTTGCCATGACATGTATGTTGTAACCTTCCAACATTGCCGTAACCGCACTCAGTTCGCTTCCACGTTTAGCCAACGCAGCAGCAATCCGATAACTGAGTTGATCAGATACATCCGTGCAACTGGCTAACATGTGCATCTGAAAACTTGCAGTGGGAAGATCTTCTTGTTGACCGGTATAAGTGCCGGCTGGAATAACCGCTCGACTCCATCCTGGGTTTTTCTCTTTAAGCTTGCGGAATTCGAAGTCAGGAATCGGGAGTAGCCTGGTTGGCCGTGAGGTAGAGAGATCCAGAATACCGGCGGCGGGTACGGAACTGATTAGTATGAAACCATCTATTTGACCGTCCTTCATCATGTTTACCTGGTCCGTAACCGAGGCAAAATTTATTTTACTCAGATCGTCGTAGCTGAGGCCAAAAATACCCAAGATATTTCGTGCCGCAACCTCGGTCGTATTACCACGAGGCAAAGTTGCCAATGCTCTACCGCGTAGATCAGAGATACTATTAATCGAAAAATCCGTCACAGGAATTTGGGCAAACTGATAATAAAAAGCAGCGATATTGCAGAGCCCGGTCACACTTTCTTTAAAAGGTGGTCGGCCATGCATTGCGTCGACAGTTGAGATCACGTTACCCCAGGCAATTTGAGCTTTTCCGGTGGCTATGCCTTTAATATTAATTAGACCTGCGCCCGGACGAATAGTAATTTTTAGTCCATCTATCTCCTGCTCCAGCAATTGCTTTACAGCGCCTCCAAGGGGGTACCAAGTGCCGCCAGCGGGACCTGTCATGAAGACCAACCTTTGGGAGCGTGATTCCCCGGTCCAGCAAAAATTGATGAGAGCGAAGAGAAGGAGAAAAGCTATTCTGTTACGCATTTTGCGCCTCTTAGACAAAAATCAAAGTATTTCATATTTTAAATTCATAATTACTTATAAATATCAGATTTCAGACAATATATTGCATTAAGTATGAAAGAAATTTCCGAGATGACAAAATGATTTGTCCGTCGCTGCAGAGCCCCGAGGAATTTAAATTGATAGGACACAGTCCAACATCCTTTAGCATATCACCTCCGACAAGCACGAATAGTTGAGCCGGATTAGGAATCACCAGAATTCAAGCGAAGCTCCGCGATTGCCAGAACATTTGCAATATCTGCATTTCCTCCCGATAGGATAACTCCAACGCGCTTTCGGGCCATGCGATGGCGTTCTTTCAATAAAGCAGCGTAGGCAGCAGCGCCGGCTGGTTCAGACAAATTGTGTGTATCTCGTAGCAACAATGCTTGGGCCTGCAATATCTCATCATCGTTAACCGTGATTACCCTGGCAGCATTTTGATTGATAATTTCTACTGCTCGAGCGTCCGGGATGCGCGTTGCCAATCCTGATGCAAATGTATCAATATTATTTGTAGCGATAGGTTTCTTCGATGCGAAAGAGAGCGCGTAAGAAGGGGCACCTTCCGCCTGAACCCCGATCAATTCAGTTTTTAGTCCTAGCGCATTGCGTGCCGAAATAACGCCACATAAACCTGAGCCAAGTCCTACTGGGACGTAAATTGCATCCAATTCAGTTACGTGATGGAATAACTCAAGAGCATAAGATGCGACCCCTTTAACCAGGTCTGGGTCGAACGATGGCACCATATCAAGGTCGTGTTCTCGGGCTCGGCGCTCGGCATATTCGAATGCTTCCTGAAAATCTTCACCGTGCACAATCACTTCCGTACCTTGCGCGATCATAGCGCGATTTTTCTCTGGATTATTGCCTTTAGGAACAACGACGGTTGATTTGAAATGTGTTGCCCTGGCGGCCAACGCGATAGATTGTCCGTGGTTGCCGGTAGTGGCCGCGATAACACCCTTGCAATTTGGTTTTCGTTTTTTAAGGCCAGCCAGATAAATCACCCCGCCGCGTACTTTAAAGGCACCTGTCGGTGTGTGATTCTCATGTTTGACCCAAACTTCGCAACCAGCATGGTTAGCCAACAGTGGCCAGGCATATTGCTGCGTAGGTGGTACGACTTCGTGAACCAAATTTGCCGCGGTGACTAGCTCTTCCGTGGTAAATCGCAATTTAAATTCCTTTATTTCCTAGGTTGACTTTATGATGTCCGGGCAAAAATCGCCAGCTAGTTTGATAGGGAGCAGAACTCATGTTTGAGGGTTTTATCAAGGAAAAAATTGAAGTCACGGATACCAAAATTAACTTGGTTCGAGGCGGAGAGGGGCCACCGCTACTTCTGCTCCATGGCTACCCCGAAAGCCATGTAATGTGGCATAAGGTCGCATCAGAGTTGGCGCAAAAATTTACACTCGTGATCCCAGATCTTCGCGGATATGGAGATAGCGGGAAACCTCCATCAGACGATGATCATTTTAATTATTCGAAGAGAGCTACTGCGCGCGATCAAGTTGAGGTGATGTCCAAGCTTGGCCATGACGCTTTCATGGTTGCGGGCCATGATCGTGGCGCTCGCGTTGGGCATCGTATGGCTCTCGATTATCCTAAAAAAATTAAACAATTAAGCGTGCTCGATATTATCCCGACTTACCGAATATTCTTGGATGTAGATAAGCGGATTGCAAGTATGTACTGGCATTGGTTTTTTCTGATACAGAAAGCACCGCTCCCAGAAACCTTAATTGGTAACAATGTAGAATTTTACCTCAGAACGCAGTTTGGAAGTTGGGGCAATAGTAGCGACGCAGTTACGGAAGAGGCTTTCGCCGAGTATTATCGTTGCCTACAGGACTCTGATACTATTCGCGCAACGTGCGAGGACTATCGAGCAGGTGCGTCCATAGATCTAACACACGATGAATCTGATATGGGGCAAAAAATTTCTTGTCCGTTGCTCGCTCTTTGGGGAAAGGCGGGTGCTATGCACAAGATATATAATGTTTTGGAAACTTGGCGCGAACGTGCTGTCGACGTGACAGGCCGACCAATTAGTTGCGGACATTTTATTCCGGAGGAGTCCCCAGAAGAAATTGTGAGTGCATTCTCCGATTTCTTTGGATCATAGGATAAAGTGGATTGATAAAATAAGGTATCTCCTGCCTACGGGCTGCTGATTTGTTTATTTGTGAAATTGCAAAGGCAGTGCTTGTGCGAGAAAAATTAATAAAGCTAAAAGTGCTAATTCAACGTATACGTACAATTAGTACGTAGAGCAGGCTAGGAGTATAGGTCGTGGGAACGGTATGAAACCATGAGTGATAGTCCGCGCAATTCAGCTGAAAAGAAAACCGACATGGAACACACGCATGTTATGCGTCGTCGTGGTATTTTATCAAGGTTCCGTAATTATTTTTTAACGGGCCTTATCGTAACGGCGCCGATCGGAATTACTATCACATTAGCCCTTTGGGTCATCAATTGGATAGATGGGAAAATCGTTCCGTTGATCCCCGAAGGATACAATCCGCAGCTTTTGTTTCAAAATTCTACCGGTATTCACATACCTGGGATCGGCTTGGTAGTCGTATTTGTTGGACTCACCTTCATTGGGTTTGTTGCTGCAGGATTTGTCGGCCGAGTGATGGTGCGGAGCGGAGAAACAATATTAAATAGAATGCCCGTCATTCGCAGCGTATATGGTGCACTCAAACAGATATTTGAGACTGTCTTACGTTCCTCTGCACGTCCGTTTCGCGAAGTGGCCTTGATTGAGTATCCACGACGTGGAATATGGGCAATTGGTTTTATTACAACGAAAACAACGGGCGAAGTGCAGCACGACATTTCGGAGGACGTGGTCAATGTGTTCTTGCCTACTACTCCGAATCCTACCTCGGGGTTTCTACTTTTCGTACCAAGAAAAGACGTAATAGTTTTGGACATGACTGTTGAGGAGGCCATCAAAATGATCGTCTCCGCTGGTATTGTGACGCCGCCAGACCGGAGGCCGACGGACGCGCAGAATATCCCTTTAGTTTCTTCTAGCGAGGACCCGGATAACGGGTAGTAATTGATAAAGACGCAGCGGACATCTTCGTGGGGTTTCCTTTTGAAAGACTGGTCACCCAGAACGGAGAAGATTAATGGCAGCGTCTCTTTCGAATAGATAGAGGAGTATCCGTAAGGCTTTTCCCCGCTCGTTTTCTAAAGTGGCGTCTTGTGATAAGATCAGCTTGGCGTCATCTTGAGCCGCGGCAAGTAACTCCTCGTGTGTCGGTAGTTCAGCCAATCGAAAGTCCGGCAAGCCGCTTTGCCGTGTTCCTAGCAGCTCTCCTGCGCCACGAAGACGCAAATCCTCCTCCGCAATTTGGAAACCATCGTCGGTTTTGCGGAGTATACTCAGTCGCGCCCGAGCTGTTTTTGTGAGTGGTGGATCATATAATAGTAAGCAACTTGAAGGTTTATTGCTGCGCCCAACACGACCGCGTAGCTGATGAAGTTGAGCAAGCCCAAATCGCTCTGCCTGTTCAATGACTATTATTGTGGCGTTGGGCACATCAACACCAACTTCAATTACTGTGGTGGCGACCAGAATATCAAGTTTACCAGAGAGAAATTCCGACATTCTAGCGTCGCGCTCCATTTCATTAAGGCGCCCATGTACCAAGCCTACTCGTTCTCCAAATAGTTTTCTTAAAGACAAATAACGTTCTTCAGCGGCCGCCAGATCTACTAGTCTTGACTCATCTACCAGGGGGCATACCCAATATATTTGGCCACCCCCTTGAATAGCTCGTTTGATGGAATGGATCACGTCGTCAAAGCGTTCAATTGGCACGGCGGCTGTGTTGACGATTTGCCGACCAGAAGGTTTTTCTGTGAGGCGTGATACGTCCATATCACCGTAGGATGTCATCATTAAGGTACGCGGGATCGGAGTAGCTGTCATGACCAGCAGATCTACACCGCGTCCCTTGGCCTGGAGATTTAGTCGCTGGTGGACTCCAAATTTATGCTGCTCATCTATTACCGTTAAAGCCAGGCTCGCAAATGCAACGTCATCTTGAAACATTGCATGAGTCCCCACAAGAATATCAATTTTTCCATTGCTCAAGTCTAAAAGTAATTTATCACGAACTTTGCCTTTTGTTCGTCTGGTGAGAGCTGCGCACGAAATACCAAGCGACTTCGTCCAGGGCTCAATGGTTGTGAGATGTTGGCGAGCAAGAATCTCCGTTGGCGCCATCAAAGCAGCTTGTTCACCCGATTCGACCGCGTTTAGCATTGCCAAAAAAGCAACAATAGTTTTGCCACTGCCAACATCTCCGTGGAGAAGTCGGACCATTCGTGTTTTAGCTTCCATATTTAAAACGATCTCACTGAGTGCTTGATTCTGTGAGTTCGTCAGGGAGAAAGGCAACTCGGATACAAGCTTTTTTCGAAGATAATTCTCCCCTGAAATACTTCTTCCAGTTGTGTGCCGCATGTGTATACGAAGTAGCGCTATTGCTAGTTGGTTAGCCAAGAGCTCGTCATATGCTAGTCGTTGCCTTGGTATCGCTCCGGGTTTTAGAGCCTCTGTGTCTGGAGG
>PTKD01000059.1 GCA_002938115.1 Alphaproteobacteria bacterium MarineAlpha9_Bin7
ATTTATTTGCGGAAGAGATTCGCTTTACCCGTTTCAAGGCTGGCAAATAGAGCCACTGATCATCAGGCTCGTTAATACGTGTAAAACTTAAAAATGCTGACCCCTTCACATCACGAGGATGATCAAAAATAGTGAGGCTTTTATCGCCAAGGTCGGCATCCAGTATTTCAAGAGTCTTGATCCGCAGTTCCCGGGTACTACTCTCCCCGTGGCGGTTGCGTAGGATCATTTCCAGACGCACGGAACTATCAACGAAGCCCCGGTCACGTTGATCGCCCTCAATGGCGATTGAAAGACCCTTCTCTTCCGGGCTTTCGGCATACGTCAACTCAGGCATACCGAATGCAATTACGGAGACAAAGCCGAGTAAGGAAAAACTTCTTACCAACCCCGATCCTACCAACATAATACACACTCCTACCAATTTTTTGACCTTTACAGTTTTTCCCAATGAACCCCGGATCACATTCAAAAAAGCGCAACCATTTCGTGATTAGACCCATTCTCACAGCAACTAAACTACATATTTTGCAATACAAACACCTCCCGCCTTTCAGCGACTTTGAGGCAACTACCTCAATAATGCAAAATCAATTGCTAGGGCAGAACCCCAAAAAAACCAGTCCGGTCTGACTTTATCGTTTTGAATAATGTTCCCGTGGCTGCCAAACAACCGTCGCTCAATCATGAAATATACGCCTGCAAACATATCAAACGACTGCAGGCACATTCTCACCTTCCCCTAATTTGCGGCAAGAATACTCCACATTCCACCCTTGAAAAATGCTTTTTCAAAACCCGCGCCGGCTCTTGACATGTCTCTCCAGCCTCAATTCCATCCTACAGCTCAACACTGTACAGATCCTGCGCCGCATTCCACATTAGATCCGGGTCTACACCAAAAATAAATTCTGGAGTAGCCGGCATATTTATCCAGTCTTCACGAAAAAGTTCACCTTCGAGTTGACCAGGTCCCCAACCGGCGTATCCCATTGCAAACACCACTCCCGTTGGTCCATGCCCATCCAATATCGCAGCAAGCATTGCGTCATTATTTGTCAACATAACACCCTCGCCAACAACCTTGCTTTCATTATTAACATAGTCAGAACTATGCAAAATGAACGCTCGCGATATCTGGACGGGACCACCCCAGAATATTGGGACTTCTATGTCTGCGACGTCAGAAGAAATTTTAAATTGTTCGGCAATCGCTTTGGCAGGTACCCGTGCCATCAATCGATTGATAATGAGCCCCATCGCTCCTTTGTCAGAATGCTCATAAATATAAATGACGGTCCCGACAAAACGGGGATCAAGCATTGTCCGAGCCGCAACCAACAAATTCTCTGACAGGTGATATTTATCGTCTTTCGCCGCCACACTCGCTGGTAACAACTGAAGTAGGAATAACAGGATAGCGAGGCGTAGCCCCTTCTCAGACAGATAATTGCATCCGTTCGAATTAACGACACCCCGTATACTACTCAGAATGGTACAATTAGTCCGCATTTGAAGGCTCGATCATGGCTTGATAAATTGGTAATTCAGGTGACGCCTATTTTGGGGGGCAGAAATTATGTCAGACACTACCAAATATGTTCTGGATGAGGAAAGACTGCCGTCTAGTTGGTACAATATAACGGCTGACCTACCCGAACCGCTATCCCCGGTTATTCATCCCGGCACTGGCCAGCCCATTGGTCCAGATGATCTCGCACCATTGTTCCCGATGGCGCTTATAGCCCAAGAAGTATCAGTCGATCGTGATATAGAGATCCCAGAACCCGTTCGCAAAGTCTACAGAATGTGGCGCCCTACACCGTTAATACGAGCGAGAGGCCTTGAGAAGGTGCTCGATACCCCAGCAAAGATTTACTACAAATATGAAGGGGTCAGCCCAGCCGGGAGCCATAAGCCGAACACAGCAGTCGCCCAGGCCTTCTACAATAAGGAGGCGGGGACCAGTAAATTAACGACGGAGACAGGAGCGGGTCAATGGGGCTCAGCGCTAGCCTTCGCATGCGCACACTTTGGGATCGAACTCGACGTTTTTATGGTCAAAGTAAGCTTTGAACAAAAACCTTACCGACGAGCACTTATGGAAACTTACGGGGCTCGTTGCGTCGCAAGCCCTTCCTCCGAAACAAATTCTGGGAAGGCAGTATTAAGTGAAAACCCTGATTCCCCGGGAAGCCTAGGCATAGCAATTTCGGAAGCAGTCGAGGTTGCCGCAACGAACGATGACACAAAATATTCACTTGGAAGCGTTCTCAATCACGTACTCATGCACCAAACAGTACTAGGCAAAGAAGCTCTCCAACAAATGGAAATGGCAGGAAATTGGCCGGACATCATAATTGGCTGCACTGGCGGGGGAAGCAATTTTTCCGGATTGGTCAACCCCTTTTTAGGAAAGCAGCTCAATGGTGGTGCGAAAGTACGCATAATCGCCGTGGAGCCCGCTGCCTGTCCATCCCTCACCCGTGGCAAATATGCGTACGATTTTGGGGACACCGGGCATCTAACTCCACTGGTTAAAATGCATACGCTTGGATCAACGTTTGTTCCTCCACCATTTCATGCTGGAGGATTGCGCTATCACGGAATGTCGCCCCTTGTTAGCCACTTACAGGAACTTGCCCTAATAGAGTCGCGCGCATACCACCAAATCGAATGCTTTGCAGCAGGAGTGCAATTCGCCCGAGCCGAAGGAATTGTGCCGGCTCCAGAGGCTAATCACGCCATAAAGGCCGTAATAGACGAGGCGCTCGTGTGCAAGGAGGCTGGGACAGGTCGCACCATTTTGTTCAATTTATGCGGACACGGTCATTTCGATATGCAGGCCTATACTGACTACTTCGCTGGAAAACTCACTAACCAGGTTTATGCCGAAGAGGAATTAGCTATGGCATTGGCCGGACTTCCGTCCGTAGCGGCGGAATAGAAAATACCGAACGACTAGAGCACTTGCGGCAACGTGCACCGATTGCTATAGCCTCCACACAACGGTATTCCCCGGTAGCTCAGTTGGTAGAGCGGGTGGCTGTTAACCACCATGTCGCTGGTTCGAGTCCGGCCCGGGGAGCCACTTTTAGCCGGTCGGACTTGAAATTTTCACGAGATTGTCAGGTGCGGCATGTGCAAAACGGTGGCTAGTTATTTCCCCCAGGGTATCATGGGGTTACGCATGTAACTGACGATTAGCCTTCGCATACATATTGTTCGTTAGGCCTATAAATTTGTAACCACATAATCTGTTCAAAAACTTGCCGACAGTACCTTTTCAGGAAATACAGCCTACTCCGCCAACTGTTGTTTCGGCCTAGATCTTTCAACAAGGGCATTTTCTAACTTAATAGCTGGCTGATACTTAACTTTTGGTTTCGCTTCGTTTGCAACAATTCGGACCGTGACCTGTTGCCCCGGCTCAACATCCACCGCAATCATCGAGGTTCCATCACTTGAACCAAAAAGCATGTTATCTAAGCTCGTTTGATAAACACGGGAAAGAGCGATAGCTTGGCTGACGGACGGCTCAGTTTCATTCCGCTCCCAACGACGATAGGCCCCAGCTTTTACGCCGCAAGCCTCTGCCAATAACTCCGCACCGAATTTTTTTGATCGACGAAGCGTTCGCAACCGTTCTCCCAGCCGCATCAAGGGATCTCCTCTTCAAATGCCGGCCAATAAGCCATTTTTCCGGCTAAACCTGGACTGCAAAACTTGTATAGCAGTAGTGCCATCGTGTCGATAAGCCATGCCACCTGCTCAACAACTCGATACAAAAGTGTGCGCGTGGGCTTAACCCTGCAATCGCAGCTCTATCGTTATTAATTTATGTTTTGTTAGCCTCGACAAAACTTTATTAAAATTTGTATCGGGCATCAACCTTTCCAATAACACCTGATCAACTTGCCGCGAAAATAGCCACGCTCCGATGATCACATTGGTGACGAGATTTTCTCAGGCACCCAAGCTGTAACGTATTTTGTCAACCTTCTGAATGACTTCAGTCGCAGGTGAACGAATAAAATAACATGGTGCCTTAAGACCAAGCTCGCCTGCTTCTTCGTCAGACAATGTAGATATTGCGTCACGGTGTTTTTCATGACCAGCCACATCCTTACCGAACAACACCGCCACCCCAGATTTATAATAATCCCGTAACATATTTAGAACCTCTGCATCCTGGAGAGGATCATAGTTCTCACTGCCCCGTAGGTGCAGTTGAACAATATTGGAAATACTTGGACCTATGGTGTCGGCTTGCCGTACGTTGGTCTCTCCAAATTCAGAATATTTCTCACTCATGCCACCCACCCCAAAATAAATTAAACTACCGCGATAGAATCAAAGGTCCCTGTTGCTGCGATCTTCAGTGGGGCAAGAAAAGCACCTTGAATTTCGAAGCAAAATCGAAAATCTTTTAGAAACCTGGGAGTGTCGATTAGAATATATTTCTAAGATTATCTATTTGAAGCAAAATTAAGGTAATATTATTATATAGTTTGAAAAATAGAATTTAATACCTCTAATGTAAATTTAAAGAAATTTGCCTCTGAAACTATCACGCACTAGCTGAGTACCCGCGACCAACGCTTTCAATTTTTGAAATGCAATTGAGCGAGGCAAATATTTCATTCCACAATCAGGAGCTGCTATCAGCATTTCGATTGGCAAAATCTCGAGAGCTTCGAAAAGCCGAGTTGCCACGATTTCAGGTGTCTCAATCGACATGTCATTAAGATCCAGAACGCCTAATATTATACTCTTGTTTCGCAGTTCTCTCAGAATATTAAGATTTAGCCTGGGTTGTGCAGCCTCAAGGGAAATTTGATCTACATCACAATCACTAAGTTCCGACAAAAATGAATAAGCCGATGGCTTATTTTTAATAAGTGCAGCATAACCTAGACACAAATGCAGTGCCGTTGTTCCAGACACTCCCTGTAAAGCCCTGTTAACCGCTGCGATACCAAATGAGCGAGCAAGATCAACCCGTGCCTGAAGGAATGGTTCATCAAGCTGAACTATATCGACACCGGCCTTAAACAAATCCTGGACCTCAGCACGCACTGCATCCGCAAACGCGAACGCCAAAGCCTTGTCATCCCCGTAATATTCATCTTGGGCTTGTTGCGACATGGTGAATGGACCAGGTATGGATATCTTAATTTGTCGACGAGTCTCCGAACGAAGCAGTTCGGCATCACGCACTAAAATAGGGGCAGTTCGCTTGATTGGCCCATTTATCCGAGGAACCGGATCTGGTTCACCGCGACGTGAAATAGCAATCCCCGGATTTTCAGAATCAATGCCTTCAAGTGAATTCGCAAAAACAGTGGAATAGCTTTCCCGACGCATTTCCCCATCAGAAATTATATCGATACCCGCGCGTTCCATATCCCTGATAGCAAGACGGGTCGCATCATCACAGGCTTCTCTAAGGTTGTCCGGCTCTATCCGCCAAAGCTCCTTTGCCCGTACTCGAGGAGGCGATCGCCCCTTTAGTGCCTCCCTATCAATCAGCCAATCTGGCTGTGGATAGCTTCCCACAACAGTCGTGGGTAACACTTTGCATGCCATCAAAATACTCTGCTCCGAGTCTGAGTGTGGAAGGATGTTCACCCGTATCTTACCTTAGACTCGCAAATATCCCATAAGGGTCTTGATGATTAAGCCCTAACCAGCCTAACTTCTAGACATGGTTCGCGTAATCCCAGTCTCAGCTATTCTAAGCGTCCACTAGCTAGGAGTGAAAAGGCATTGAACGACCTTGGTTCATTCACCGATATTAACATCCAAGTACACGAGCACGTGGGATTGGTAGAAATTTGTCGTCCGCCACATAATTTCTTCGATCATGATCTAATCAAACAAATTGCCGATGCCATGGATCTACTCGACACTAAGGAAAGCTGTCGTGCAGTCGTACTGGCCTCTCAGGGCCGTTCCTTCTGCGCTGGAGCGCAATTCGCCTCCAACCACAAAGGCGAGGCCCAGTATAACATGACAAATCCAGGACCACTTTATGTGGAAGCTGTACGGCTTTTTGGAAATAAGAAACCAATTGTCGCGGCTATACACGGAGCAGCGGTTGGAGGGGGACTCGGACTATCTTTGGTCGCTGATTTTCGTATCGCCTGCCCAGAAGCAAGGTTCGTTGCAAACTTTACCAAATTGGGTTTCCACCCTGGTTTCGGCCTAACGCACACTCTCCCAGCTCTAATTGGACAAAGCAACGCTGCATTAATGTTTTACACGAGCCGACGAATTAAGGGAGAAGATGCACTTCAAATGGGACTTGTTGACCAGCTTGTTCATCAGGACAAAGTACGTGAGACAGCCCTTAATTTGGCCAAAGAAATATCTGAATGTTCACCGCTCGGTCTGATTGCGACACGGGCCACCGTTCGCGGCGATATTGTTAATAAGGTGAAAGCCGCTACCGACGTAGAACTAGCTGAACAAATGCGCCTGCGCGAAACCGATGATTTTGCGGAAGGAGTGAAGGCAGTTTCTGAACGTCGTACGGCTAAGTTCCTTGGAAGATGATCCCCGATACAATCATTGTTGAAACCACGCGGCGGATCTTCCGGGACCTAGCTGATCCACAAACCGTCCATAACTCAACGGACGAATCGTGGTGCGTGCCCCTATGGAGTGCTCTGGTAGATGCTGGCCTTACACTTGCCTGGTGTGCTGAGGACAAGGGCGGTGCAGGGGCCTCTTTGGTGGATGGATTTGCCATCCAGAGAGTCGTTGGGGAATTCGCAACCCCCATACCCCTTGCGGAGACATTGCTGGCAAGTTGGTTACTTGATCAGGTAAAGATCAAGCCTCCGACTGGAAGAATGACTGTGGCCCCAGTCGATGATAAAATGGAATTGACCCTAAGCGATGACGGACTCTTGAATGGTGTTGCAGAGCGAGTCCCGTTCGCACGACAATCGGACCACATAGTAGTGATTGCTGATAGTAACGATGGTTCGAAAATCGCCATAGTACATAGTGATGCGTGCGCGCTCTCCTACGGCCATAACCTGGCCGGGGAATCAAGAGACCGAGTGTCTTTTGATGGGGTTAGACCGGCTCAGGTGGCCACCGATTCCAACCGGGTCTACGCCACCAAACTTAAACTAATGGGCGCGACGATGCGCGCCATGCAAATGACTGGTGCCATCGAGAAAATCTTAAACATGTGCGTTGTTTATACGCAAGAGCGGATTGCGTTCGGGCGCCCGATAGCAAAGTTTCAAGTAATACAGCATAACTTAGCCATCATGGCCGGTGAACTAGCGGCTGCTTTAGCCGCGACCGGTGCTGCCGCAAGCGCTTTTACCAATAATGCAAATTCTATGAATCAAATAGTCTTAAACGTTGCTTCCGCCAAAATTCGGGTAGGTGAAGCTGCCAACGAGGTATGCGCCATTGCGCACCAACTTCATGGAGCAATCGGTTTTACGCAAGAACACATTTTGCACTGCTATAGCCATCGACTGTGGTCCTGGCGGGACGAATATGGCAACGAAGCAATTTGGGCTGTACTTCTCGGCAAAAATATTTCAGCACACGGCCCAGACGAACTATGGCCAAGCCTCACAGCAGCATGACATGGAACAATGACGATAGATAAAGATCCTTAATGAACAACAAAATAACGTTTGACCCAACCCGACTGCCTCCTGAGGCCGAAACACTCCGCGCCGAAGTCCGAAATTTTCTGCAAAAAGAAATTCAAATCGGCACCTTCGTGCCGCACGCTGGCGACGGATACGATCAAGAATTTAGCCGTAAAGTTGGGGACATGGGATGGATTGGGATGACTTGGCCTAGGAAATATGGAGGTCAGGAACGCAGTCATCTCGAACGTTATGTTGTGACAGAAGAATTTCTTGTAGCTGGAGCCCCGACGAAAGCCCATTTCACCGCTGACCGCCAGAGCGGACCAGTGTTATTAAAATATGCGCCAGAATCCCTTAAACAGAAGATCTTGCCGAGTATAACCCGCGGGGAATGTAGTTTTGCAATCGGAATGAGCGAACCCGATTCTGGTTCCGATCTTTTTGCTGCAAAAACTCGTGCGAAAAGGTGCGATCAAGGTTGGCGTGTTAATGGACGTAAAGTTTGGACCAGCTTTGCCCATCGGGCTGACTATATGATTGCATTACTGCGGACTTCATCAGCAACGGAGGGAAACAGGCGATACGGTCTCACCCAATTTCTAGTTGATATGAAAACTCCAGGAATATTGGTTAACCCAATTATTAATTCGACCGGGCAACATGATTTTAATGAAGTAATTTTTGAAGATGCCATCCTGCCAAAAGATCGAATGCTCGGAGACGTCGATATGGCGTGGAAACAGGCCACATCTGAACTTTCATTCGAGCGTAGCGGTCCCGAACGATTCTTGGAAAATATCTATGTTCTAACCGAATTAATTCGAGTGCTTGGAAGAAAACCTGATCAACGTGGCAGTGAGGGTATAGGCCGTTTAGTCGCGCAACTTCACACACTTCGACAAATGTCGATATCGGTAGCCGGCATGCTTAACGCCGGAAAAGAACCATCACTCGAGGCAGCTGTCGTAAAAGATGTCGGGACCAATTGGGAGCAAAAATTACCGAACTATGCTCGCGACCTAGCCGCTTTCATCGATGATGAAGGAAATAACCGTGCTCCTTTTGACAAACTGATAGAAAACGCGACTATCGTCTCCCCGAAATATACAATACAGGGAGGAACGCGCGAAATTTTACGAGGCATCATTGCACGGGGCCTAGGCTTGCGATAAGCGGAGTAATTCGCAAGCTATAAGCGAAGTATGCTAAACTTCGGGCGTTACAAATGCTGCAGCCAATCCTAACCGGGACGCACTATTATGAATAAATTCAATTGGGTAAGGTGGTGTACGGCCATTACGGTCGTCACGTGCACGTTAATTCTTAGCACCGCATCTAATACGAGGCGTGCCGAGGCGGATGACCCAATAAAGATCGGGTTCAGCATGGCACTGACTGGAGGCCTGGCAGGTGCTGGGAAAGCCGCGTTGCTTTCCATGCAAATCTGGGCCGAGGACATCAATTCAACGGGTGGTTTGCTTGGCCGACAAGTCGAATTAATTTATTACGATGATCAGACAAATCCCAGTCTGGTGCCGGGAATTTACACCAAACTAATTAATATCGACCGCGTAGATTTACTTGTCTCAGGTTACGGGACCGCAACCATCGTACCCGCAATGCCAATTGTTATGAATTATAATCGTTTGTTCCTTACCCTATTCGCACTCGCAGGTAACGAAGAATTCCAATACGACCGCTATTTTCAAATTATGCCGGCTGGCCCTAATCCCCGTGTTGCGTGGTCAAAAGGTTTTTTTGAGATTGCGATGCAGCAGGATCCG
>PTKD01000006.1 GCA_002938115.1 Alphaproteobacteria bacterium MarineAlpha9_Bin7
GCCCGCCACTCTGAGTCGGATTTTACAGATTTCTCTCCAAGGGGGTCTTTGCTTTGATTGCTCATGATTACCTAAGAATCGAATGGGTATAAACGTTCCTCTATTTTAGCGAATGCTAACAATATCCACTATAATAAATCCTACAAAGACGCTTGTTTCAATCTGAAAAGCTATTTGGCCTAATGTAAACTCGAGTCTGAAAGATTTATTATCTCCATCAGGACTACGTGATTATGACCGTAAAGTTTATCGATTGTCCCGTATTCCTCGCAGATCTATATACGGCCGATCTTCAGATAATTGTTCCTAATTTACAACTACAAACAGGTGATCCACCGCGCCAAAAGGTTATGAAATTGTTGCGCAATTGTCGATTCGCGATGAATGACCACACGGAGATGGACGCCCAATTGTTAGCCTCGTGCAAAAAATTAAAGTCGATTATTTTTATGGGCACGGGAGCATCAAGTTATATCGACTTGGGGGCTGCCGAACGATTAGGAATCGGAGTCCGCACAATTAGGGGCTACGGAGATCGGAGTGTAGCGGAGCATGCTATTGCCCTGATGTTTGCGGCCGGACGAAAGATCGCAGAAATGGATCGAGCTGTCCGTCGTGGCAAGTGGCAGGCGCTAGACTCCATAGAATTCTCTGGCAAAACACTGGGGGTCATCGGGACCGGGGGCATTGGCTCAGAAACGGTTAGAATTGGATCAGCGCTCGGAATGAAAGTTGTGGCGTGGAATAGAAGTGGGATTGCAGATAGCTTGCCATGTGAGGAACTTCTGCTCGATGAAGTAATTACTTCTGCTGATGTCGTGACCCTTCATCTCGCTCTTACTCACGAAACGAAAGGCTTGCTAGACGCGCGCCGAATGGCGCTCATGAGTAAAAATGCAATTTTGATAAATACTGCACGTGGTGGTTTGGTTGATGAACCCGCACTCATTGCAGCTCTGAAGGCGCAGCGTATCTCCCATGCGGCATTAGATGTATTTGCTGAAGAACCCATGGTCTTTGGACACCCGCTAACGGTTCTCGAAAACGTTACGCTCACCGCACACGCTGGATTTATGACCCGCGAGGCATCGAAGCGCCTTTTGCGCATGGCATTGGAGGTCTTGGCTGAGGAAATTTCATCGTCTGGTACCGGATCGCAGGGGGAAATATCGTGACGGACCTAATACTTGAAACGACGCCCCGTCCTGGGGTGACGCAGTTTACTCTTAACCGCCCCAGTAAGCGCAATGCCTTGAGTAACTCTTTGATAGCTGCACTTGCAGAGGCAACAGAACGTGCCAGGAATTCGGACGACGTGCGGTGCTGCGTGTTGACAGGTGCCGGGGGTGTTTTTTCAGCCGGCGCTGATATCTCCGAAATGGAGGCACAAGGTATAGAGGCGATCGATAATTCAGAACGTCGGCGTAACTGGGGGACTATCGAAGACTTCCCTAAACCTATAATTGCAGCTGTGGAAGGGTTTGCGTTTGGTGGCGGTCATGAACTTGCCATGTTAACGGATTTCGTGGTGGCTGCTGAGGATTCTCAATTTGGCCAGCCCGAAATTAATTTAGGCATTCTCCCTGGTGATGGTGCAACGCAGAGGCTGACTCGTGTCAGTGGCAAAGGATTGGCCATGCGAATGATGCTGACCGGAGAGCCGATCGACGCAGCAACAGCTCATTTTGCAGGACTAATAACGGAGTTGACCCCACCTGGCAAAGCGCTTGAGCGTGCCTTGGACTTGGCAACGACTATAGGGGAAAGAAATTCCATTGGCGCGATGCTAGTCAAGCAAACGGTGAAAGCGGCTTACGAAACGAACATGACTGCTGGACTAGAGGTGGAACGACAAGCTATTCGACTTGCGTTTGCGCGTGGTGCACACGTTGAGGGTATGCGCCAATTCTTGAATAAAAAACGGACCTAAATTCAATGAGAAGTTATGCGCACAAGGGATGTTACTTGTTTCGAGGGCTCGAAAATGCCGCAAGGATTAAAAACTACAGATAATATTAATTCGGCAATTGCCAACCGGGATGATTGGAAAAGATGTCAAACAGAGTTGGGGACATCATCTCAGGCCTCCACGAACTTTCGAGCGCGTTGAGGACGAGCCCACGAATTTCATCGAGTTCGAAATGAAACATTTCGACAAGTTGGACATACTCGTCCACCAGTCTGTTGTGGAACATTCCAGGGTCATCAGTATTGATAGTCACCAACAGTCCTTGATCCCAATAGCGCCGCACAGGGTGATCGACAAGAGATTTAATCACACCAGTTGCAACATTGGAAAGTGGACAGAGCTCGAGAGGTATTCTCTGTTCGTTGAGCAATTTCAAAAGTGCGGGATCTTCCTCGGCCCTAGTGGCATGTCCAAGTCGGTCAACTTGAAGCGAAACAACTGCGCTTCGCACACTATCTGACCCGGAAGCTTCTCCAGCGTGTGCGCTTGTTTTAAATCCCAAGCGACGAGCTTCGGCATACACTTCTGCAAAAGGTTCGGGAGGGAAACGATGTTCCGACCCACCTATCCCTATACCAACGATTCCGTGATGGCGTGCAGCAGCTGCCTCATTTAGGGTGAGTGCCGCTTGACTCGGGCCGTGATCTCGGACCAGGTCAGCGATCAGCCATATTTCGCATCCGGAGATTTTGTCTAACCCTTTTCGAATAGCTGCAGCGAGTTCTGCGGGTTCTAGACCTCGGTCCGCAAATCGCGAGGGGGAAAAGAAAAGCTCCGCATATAGAATGTTTTGCTTGAAGAGATCATGTGCGACTTTTTCTGCAATGAAAGTAAAATCATCGTAGGTACGGAGGAAGCTATTTTTCCAGATCCATGTTTCGATAAAATCAGGAAAGTCTGCATAGGTCAGTCGTTGACGTAAATGCAGCTCAGTTGGGACTGATGGATCGCCGCCGTATTTCTGAATGAGAGTCCATAGGGCATGTAGAGGGATTGCCCCTTCGAGATGCAAGTGCAGCTCCGCCTTAGGCAAGCTGTTAAGCCAACGACGTAATTTTTGTCCGTGAGTATGCTTAGGCAGAGAATTCATGTAGCCATCTATCTGTTATTGCCGACTGTTTCCCAAGAATGGGATTTCCCAGATTGAAAAATGGCGTCGATGACCTCCATATTTAAAACCGCGTCCTCAAGCGGGAAATCACCGACGGTCCTTGTGCGTAGCCGGCTAGAAAAATCTTCCCCTTGTAACATATATTGGTCTGTTGCCTCGAACTCCTCGGTCTCCCCAACGGGTGCGCCTGGATAGATGTTGGCTCCGATTTCGATACGTGCGCGCCAGTCGCCAGGCATCGCAAACGGACAGTCCACCCGAAGCCAACTCTTTGTTCCAAAAATAACAAGGCCCTGGTACCGTGCCATTTGAGTTCCGCAAAGAAAGCTTGCCTGGCGACCTCCTCCAAAATCCATGATCGCGCCGGTCAATCGATCAGTCTCGTACGTGGGATCGTAGTCTATGATTGCACATACACGGCTTGGTGCACATTCAAAGGCGTAGCGGGTTAACGTGATGCAGTAGCTGCCAATATCGTAGAGCCCTCCACCGCCAATTTTCACTTGGTTCCGAACATCCATAGGGTCGACATTGTGATAGCTGAAGGCGGCTTGTACAGCACGTACTTCACCGATCTTCCCTCCATTTAACAATGCCCGCACTTTTTTCCACTGTGGGTGGTGTCGTGGCATAAAAGCCTCTTCGATTAAAACACCGCACTTATCTCTTGTCGTAATGAGATCCCGCGCTTCACTTGCGGTCATTGCAATTGGTTTCTCACACAGTACATGTTTTCCAGCCTCTGCTGCTCGAATGCTCCAAGGCACATGCAAATGGTTGGGCAATGGGTTGTAGACCGCTTCTATTTCTGGGTCAGCAATGAGTTCCTCGTAGGAGTCATAGCTGTTTTTGATTCCCAACTCATCGGCTGCTTTTCGAGCTTTGGTTGGATCACGCGAGGCTATTCCTCGGATATCGCAGAGTTGACTTTGTTGCATTGCGGGGATCACTCGTTCACGTCCGATTTTTGCCGTACTAAGTACCCCCCATCGGACTGGATTCATGACTGTCTACCTTTAACTTGGTTGTTTGTTGCCAATTCAAATAGTGTTTTGATGAAAACGATTACAGCGATATGAGAAACATTATATAGGCTCATAGCCAAACGTTTAGCAAACGTTTCGAATGGGCCATGTCAGATAAAAAAGAGGAGGCGCCGCGCGGTGTTGGCTTTTCCCATTTTGTGACTCGAAATAACTGCAGGTCACTCATGTCTCTTAGATGGCTACGTCTATCTGGCTGGATTGTGAGTTTTTTATGTTAGGATAGAATAATTTCGGGATAACCGTTGACTCGTACGCTGAGATGGACAGTAAACGTTATACCTTTTCATGTGTTGATGCGCATACTTGTGGCAATCCAGTACGAGTGGTTATCGAAGGCGCCCCTACACTTATCGGTGCCAACATGAGTTCGAGGCGCCAGGATTTTATTTCTCGATTCGACTGGGTTCGTACGTCTTTGATGTACGAACCACGCGGTCATGATTTGATGTCAGGCGCGGTGCTGTATCCTCCTATTCGAGATGATTGTGATCTTGGCCTAATCTACATCGAGACCTCTGGATGCTTGCCAATGTGTGGGCATGGGACCATCGGCACGGTGACTGCCGTCATTGAGAATGATCTCGTGAATCCTATGCGAGATGGTCAACTGAGGTTGGATACCCCCGCCGGTTTGGTTATCGCAAAATATAAACTTGAGAAAGATTATGTTGAATCAGTGCAAATTGAGAATGTTCCAAGTTACCTGCATGAAACGGACGTTATGTTAGATTGTCCCGGGCTTGGAAGACTTAAGTGCGATATTGCGTATGGCGGAAATTTTTATGCAATCGTTGAACCCCAAAAAGGGTGTCACGCGCTCAATAGTTTGAGTACAACAGAGATCAAGAAATTCAGCCCAATTGTTCGTTCGCACGTGAACGATTTGCTCGATGTTAGGCACCCTTTAGATGCAAGCATCCGTGGAGTCAGTCATGTTATGTGGACAGGAGACCCTTCCCAATCTATTGCCGACAATCGCAATGCGGTTTTTTACGGTACTGCAGCAATAGATCGATCGCCGTGCGGTACGGGCACCTCGGCGAGGATGGCACAGCTTGCCGCGCGCGGTGACTTGCGTAACGGAGACAAATTTGTGCACGAAAGCATTATTGGCAGTCTGTTTGAGGGTATAATGCTCGGGGAAACCACGGTAGGGAGATTTCCCGCTATTCTTTCGGCCGTGTCCGGTTGGGCGCGGGTCACAGGCCAGAACAAAATTTTCGTGGATGATCGTGATCCATATCACCATGGCTTTAAAGTGACATAACCAACCGATCCAGAAGGTCGCTGCAAACGACTTAGGCAGGGATTGCTTTTAAGATTCCGCACAAAATGAATGATGTGACCACTTCTTGATATTCACCGCGTTCCTTGTGGCATTGTGGCGTTCGTCGGTTACAATGTTGGGGCCTATTTATGTGGAGGATATTATGAGAGCAGTGGCGAAGTAAAACCACATACTGGTTGATGAGATACGGGAGCAATTTACGATGACATATAGCGATATATTATATGATGTTGACGATAACGTGGCCACGATTACGCTCAATCGACCAGATCGCTTGAATGCTTGGTCTAGGGATATGGAAGGTGACGTACGACGGGCGATGGAAGTGGCGGGCGCCGATGAAGGTGTACGCGCAATTATTGTGACGGGTGCTGGGCGTGGTTTTTGTGCGGGTGCCGATATGTCGATACTGAGCGCCTCTAGTGACGAAGATAGTGACAGTAGACGTGAGACCGACCGCAATCGTCTTTATCATGAGCCGATGGCTTGCCAACTAGAACTCCCAAGTGATTACAATATGCGCTACACATATTTCACCGCTACCCCAAAGCCCGTGATCGCCGCGATCAACGGCCCGTGCGCCGGGCTTGGGTTTGTTATGGCGTTATTTTGTGATGTTCGCTTTGTCTCTGAAAAGGCTGTGTTCACCACAGCGTTCGCCAGGAGAGGGCTAATCGCGGAGCATGGTATTGATTGGATTTTACCACGGGTTGTTGGCTTGCCCAATGCGCTCGACTTACTACTTTCAGCTCGGAAAATACCGGCGGAAGAAGCATTTCAAATGGGGCTGGCTAGCAAGGTTTTCCCACACGAAGAGTTGATGGGTGGGGTTCTGGCATATGCAAAGGAGCTAGCTGTAATGGTATCGCCGCGCTCTATGCGAGTTATGAAGGAGCAGGTGTATCGAACCCAGGGCACGTCACTGTCGGAATCTGTGAATCGGGGCTTCGATGAAATGTATGATAGTTTAGACAGCGATGATTTTAGGGAAGGTGTGGCGCATTTTGTAGAAAAACGCGCGCCTTCATTCAGTGGACAGTAGAGCCAAAAGTTTTTGGTTGCATATAACTACTTAGCAATCATTATACGTCCAATCGGAAACACTGACGGGGCGTATGTGTCGGCCGTCGCGTCGTCCGACATCGCTAAATGATATAGAGGAGCGAGACACATGAAAAATCCCCTTGAGTCCTTGCCGATGACAATCGGAATGGGTTTGGTAATCACGGTGATCATGGTCCTATTAGTTCAGGCGATCGGTTCTTAGGGACACTGCGAGGCAGGAGTTAAAGTTATGGAAGATGGTTCCTGGTTAGTATTTGCTATCCGCTGGTTGCATGTACTTAGCGGCGTAATGTGGATTGGCTTGCTGTGGTATTTCAATTTTGTTCAGATACCGAGTATGCCAAAGATACCCGATGAGCAAAAACCTGCTATCGGCAAGGTTATTGCTCCCGAAGCGTTGTTCTGGTTCCGCTGGTCTGCTTTGTTTACTGTTGTATTTGGGGCACTGCTTGCGTTGATGAACGGTTATTTGGTCGAAGGTTTGTTGCTTGGTATCGTCAGTCAGGTCTCGGGCCATACCATGATCGGATTTGGGATGTGGTTGGGTTTGATCATGGCATTTAACGTCTGGTTTGTGATTTGGCCAAATCAGCAAAAGGCACTTGGCATGGTGGCTGTGGAGGCAGATGAGAAGGCTAAAGCAGCACGTACCGCAATGCTGTTTTCTCGCACGAACACGATGTTGTCGTTACCTATGCTCTACGCGATGGTAGCAGCTCAAAATCTGTTCCGTATTTCTTAGTTCACGTTTCTGTGTATTAGGGCCCGGCTGCGCTGCTAGCCGGGCCTTTATTTGAGGCGCGTTAAATAGCGTCTTAAATGATGCGGGCAGGACAAGCCTCAGTGATAGACCCCGATTTCGATTAGGTTCCCGTCCGGGTCACGGAAGTAGATGGAGTCCATTGGACCGAGTGCACCGACTTGTTTTACTGGTCCATATACAACATCCACCGTTTCTGTCGCTAGATGGTTTTTGATTGCTTCAATTGGAAATGTCGAAATAAAGCAAATGTCGGCTGTTCCGGGTTGTGCGTTGGGAGCGTTGGGTTTTGCTTCATTGCCGAATGGGTGGATATTTATCTTCTGGTTTCCAAAATGAAGCGCTGTTCGGCCATCGCCGAATGTGGCGCTTTCCATTCCCAGTACTCGTTCATAGAATTGTAAGGTAGTATTTATATCGGAAACAGTTATTACAAAATGGTCAATTCGTTCAATTGAGATGGCCATATGTGTTCCTCCGTTTGACGTAGACTGGGTTTTCCCGGTGACCTGGTGATATTTATGCTTACTCAAGATGTTTGAATTAGAAAAGATTTCAAAATCTTTTAATGAGTTGACAGCGCTGGCCGATGTCAACTTGAAAATTGCAAAAGAACACACGACAGTTTTCATTGGCCCATCTGGGTGCGGAAAATCGACATTGATTCGTGTATTGATGGGTTTAATTGAGCCTGATCATGGTGTTGTGCATTATGAAGGCGTGCCTGTTAATGCGGATAGTGCGATGCTGTTGCGTCGCCGCATGGGGTACGTAACTCAAGGCGGCGGATTATTTCCACATCTCACGGCTTGGCGGAACATCACCTTGATGGCTCAATATCTGGGCCGTTCAGGAGACGATATACGTAATCGCGTCAATGAATTGTTGGTATTAACAAATTTGTCTCCTGACGTGCTGGATCGTTACCCGACCCAACTTTCGGGTGGTCAGCGCCAGAGGGTCGCACTAGCGCGAGCGTTAATGTTAGATCCAACAGTGCTTATGCTGGATGAACCCTTTGGGGCACTTGACCCGATTGTGCGGTACCAGTTGCAGACGGATCTACGAGACATTTTTCGGGGTCTCGGCAAGACCGTAGTAATGGTTACACATGATATAGGGGAAGCAGGTTTTTTTGGTGACCATATCGTTCTGTTGCGTGAGGGGAGCATCGTCCAACAGGGCTCTATCCACGATTTTGTCCATCGTCCGAGCGATCCATTTGTTGAGCATTTTATCTCTGCCCAGCGAACATTACTCGATAGTTTGGAAGGTGGCACATGATTATTCGTTTGATCATGTTCATTGTCGCTGGCCTGGTAATTTATTGGCCCAGTGCCTCACGTGCGGGCGAGGATATTAAGATCGGTTCTAAAGCATTTACTGAATCGGTGATTCTGGGGGAGGTCATAGCACATTTGGCCCGTGAGACTGGTGTTGGTGTGTACCACCATCGGCAGTTGGGCGGAACTCGGGTGTTGTGGGACGCATTGTTGGCCGGCGAAATTGACGTATACCCTGAATATACCGGCACCATCACCAATGAGATTCTATCCGGTGACGGGTTGGTCAACGAAAAAGATATTCATACAGCTTTGGAAAAGCATGGGTTGGCGATGACAGCGCCGATAGGATTTAATAACACGTACGCCATCGGCATGCTTGAGGAGACAGCCAATCGCCTCGGAATTACGAAGATCTCGGATCTGCGTGGAAACCCTGAATTATCGTTTGGTTTCGGTAATGAATTTCTAGACCGGGGCGACGGTTGGCCAAGTCTTCGTGCACATTATGCGCTTCCACAGCGCAAAGTGACAGGCCTTGATCACGACCTTGCTTATCGAGGCTTGGTGAGTGGAAGCATCGATGCCATGGATGTGTACACCACGGATGCGGCGATTATGTTTTATGGTCTCCGGATTCTTGAAGATGACCTTCGCCATTTCCCAACCTACAACGCGGTCCTGCTTTATCGTGTTGGAGGAAGGGAAAATGAAGTCAGCGTCGCTGATTTTGTACACAAGCTTGAAGGCCGTATCGACGAATCGACTATGACTAGGATGAATGCGCGCGTTAAGTTGGATGGATATAGTGAAACACTAGTTGCCGCCGACTTCGTGGCTGATGCATTCAACATTGTTGTAAAGGTAGACGACATTAGTTGGTTGGCAGCTTTGTGGAAGAACACGTGTCAACATCTAAAGTTGGTCAGCATTTCTTTGACGGCGGCACTCTTGTTTGCTCTTCCTTTAGGTATAGTTGCGGCTCGTCACCCCAGGCTTGGGCAGATCATTTTAGCTTCGGTTGGGATTATTCAAACCGTTCCTTCCCTGGCCTTGTTCGTGTTCATGATACCATTGGTTGGGATTGGTGGACCACCTGCAATGCTTGCGTTGTTCCTCTACAGCCTGCTTCCCGTAGTCCGGAACACACATGCGGGTTTAACTGGAATTGCGCCTGATATATTAGAAGCAGCCCATGCGCTTGGTTTACCTGCCGCAGCGCGGCTGCGCTTGGTCGAAATTCCTATGGCAGGTGGAACGATCTTAGCGGGAATTAAAACCTCGGCGGTTATTAATGTAGGGACTGCGACCCTCGGGGCTTTAATCGGTGCTGGTGGTTACGGCCAACCTATCTTGACTGGGATTCGTCTCGATGATGTGGGGTTAATACTATCGGGAGCGATACCAGCCGCACTGTTGGCACTTTTAGTCCAGGGTATTTTTGAGACGGCGGAACGCTTCATCGTGCCTAAAGGATTACGCCTCTGAATCTCGCATGGCAAGCGGCCCTGTCAGCCGATATACTTGCTAACAAGTTTTCCCGAACCTTACAGTTAAGGTAAATGCGATGGGCGATGTTAAACGCGCGCTGACGGGCGTGCGGGTTGTTGATTTAACCCGTATCCTTGCGGGTCCATTTTGTACGCAGATGCTAGGTGATCATGGCGCTGACGTGATTAAAATTGAATCGTTGGACGGTGACGAAACGCGTCGTTGGGGGCCACCATTCTCTCGGGACGGAATGAGCGCTTATTTTCAGGGCGTAAATCGAAACAAGCGTTCCTTAGCTCTTGACCTATCCAATACTGTAGGACAATCCGTGTTGCTGCGTATGCTCCGTGATGCGGATGTCCTAATCGAAAATTTCAAGGCTGGGCAGATGGAAAAATGGGGGCTCGGTTATGACGCTACCCTGCGTGATCGCTTTCCATCTTTAGTTTATGCTCAGATTACTGGTTACGGTTCGGATGGGCCACTTGCAGGCCGCCCCGGGTTCGACGCAATTGCCCAAGTGATGAGTGGCCTAGCCAGCATAAATGGCACCCCTGATGGTCCACCTGTTCGGGTCGGTACGCCAATATCCGACCTTGCCGCCGCGTTTTATGCAACCAATGCCATACTCATGGCTCTTTACGAACGCGTTCAGTCCGGTATCGGTCAAAAGGTAGAGGTTTCGTTACTTGACTGTTCGGTTAGTTTGCTACATCCGCATGCTGCTAATTATTTCATGACTGGGGAAGCGCCAGGCCGGATCGGAAATGCGCATCCCAACATTGCCCCATACGAAATGTTTCAAACTGCTAATGGTTTTATTTTCATCGCCGGTGGCAATGATCGACAATTTCAAAAACTGGTTGCTTTGCTTGGCAGAGCTGATCTAGCTACGGATCCGCGTTTTTCCAACAATGCTGTTCGCAAGGCGAATGACACAGTTTTAACATCATTGCTGGCAACTTTGCTCGTCGAAAAGGACGGTGTTGTATTGGCAGATCAGTTGTTAGAGAACGGTGTTCCTGCGGGTTCGGTTCTCGAAATACCGGAGGTATTAAATCATCCGCAGGTTCGTTTTCGCGATATGGTGGTGGAAGATGGTAATTATCGTGGCATTGGAGTGCCAGTGAAGCTGAGTCGTACTCCGGGGAAGCCAAATTTTTCGCCTCCCCATCTTGGAGAACATGCTCATAGCATTCTTACAGAAGCCGGTTACGGAGATACGGAAATCAAAGAATTTTTTCGACTGAAAGTTGCTGGAAACACAGTTGTCTCTGAAGTGACATGAAATATCTCTCAATAACCTCATATTAACGAACGTCAGAGGGCTCCCAATGAATAGTGATATCCCTATCCTTCATAGGAGGGAGATAGAGGCACGCGTCATCCAGCCAATCTACAAAGAAATGGTGGAAGCATTCGGGAAAAAAGCTGCCCTGGAGGTGTTAAGTCGGGCCATAGCAAGTGATGCTATTGTGCACGGGAAAAATTGTGCTGAAACTCAGGAGGGAAAAAACGATATTGCTGGATTCGTCGAGCTGTTCAAATTGTGGACTGCAGAAGAAGCCCTCACAATCGATCTTTTGGAAGAGACAAATCATGTTTTGTCCTTCAATGTGACGCGGTGTAGATACGCGGAGATGTATGACAAAATGGGAATCTCGGAGATCGGAGCGGTGCTATCTTGTGGTCGGGACGGCAATTTCTGTAAAGGTTACAACCCAGATCTTACGCTTGAACGAAGCCAAACGATTATGCGTGGAGCAAGTTTTTGTGACTTCCGTTACCAACTCATCGATGAAGAAGAAGATTTTACCGAAGAATAATTTACGCGGCTATCAATACGATTTTGGGAGTCCAAGTGCCCGTTCGGCGATGTAGCACAGCATCAACTGCTCGGTAACGGGTGCGAGCCGGTTGATCCATTGTTCTCGCATGAAACGTTCAACGTGAAATTCCTTGGCATAGCCATAGCCGCCATGTGTCAAAATGGAGCGCTCACAGGCTGTAAATCCGGCTTTCGCGGCGAGAAATTTGCTGGCATTAGCCTCGACACCACAAGGCGCGCCCGCATCGTAGAGTGAGGCTGCTTTGAAGCACATTAGGTTTGCTGCTTCCAACTCGCACCAAGATTCAGCTAGGGGGTGTTGTATGGCTTGGTTTTGACCGATAGGCCGATCAAATACCACACGATCCTTAGCATATTGTGATGCCCGAGATAGTGCAGCACGTCCAATGCCTATCGACTCTGCAGCAATTAATATCCGTTCCGGGTTGAGGCCGTGAAGTAAGTAATGAAAACCCCTACCCTCCTCTCCGATTCGGTCCGCCACCGGCACTCTCAACTCATCGATGAATAATTCATTTGAATCAACAGCTTTCCGACCCATTTTTTCGATCTCGCGAACGTCGACGGCGCTACGATCAAGGTCTGTGTAAAAAAGCGTAAGCCCGTCGCTCGCTTTGTCACATTCTTCCACTTTCCTTGTTCTTGCTATCAAAAGTATTTTGTCGGCCACCTGCGCGGTCGAGGTCCATACTTTTCTACCGCTCACCAAATAATGGTTTTTCTCGCGTATGGCCTGGGTCTTGAGATGGGTCGTATCCAGACCTGCATCGGGTTCGGTAACACCAAAACAAGCGCGTGTTTCTCCTTTGATCAGAGGTGGGAGCATCCGTGCTTTTTGCTCCTCAGTGCCGAATACTACGATGACGTTGGGTCCGAAGATGTTCATGTGTATTGCAGAGCAGCCGCTCATCGCGGCTCCGGATTCCGCGATAGTCTGCATCATTAGGGCAGCTTCGGTGATTCCGAGTCCGGCACCACCGGACGATTCGGGCATAGCGATGCCAAGCCATCCATCCGTAGCGAAAGCCGTACAAAAATCATCCGGGAAATCTCCCGTTTGGTCGCGCTCTAGCCAATATGTATCATCGAAACCATCGCAAATCTTGGAAATAGCTGCGGCAATCTGCTGCTGTTCAGGCGTGAATGAAAAGTTCACGTGTCATACTCCTTTTTGCGCGTTCCGTTAGTATTATTTATGTGCCGCTCCGCATTAGGCGCTTCGGCAGGCTATCTCTGGAATGTGTCGTATCACTACGTGCGTAGTTGTTCAAAGAGCCATGCCATAATTTAATGAAAAAAGCTTCCTATGGCGGGGTTATTTGGCCCTTTTCATGCCGAAGAACATGTGCACGGCCTTCCAAAAGGAGGGGTCGTTCTTAGGATGTTGTTGTTCCATTACGGGGGTTATACTCTGCTGGTAGTCTGTTCAGTGCTTTCGGGGGAAGACACATGCGGCATTTGTGGCGCACTACTTTGGCGGGTTTGATATTAGCATTTGCGGGCCCGGTTTTAGGATTGGCAGATGGCGGCGCAGGCCCTGCTCATTGGGTAGGAGATGGAACGCCGATCGAAAAGGAAGAATGGACATACGATCGTGCGGGACATTTGCTCGAGCGATTGGGTTTTGGTGGCACTCCTGAGGAAATACGGCACTTGGCCGCTTTGACTCCGGAGGAGGCGATCGATTCATTGCTGAACTATGGGCAGGTAGAAAACCAAGCGATTTTGGATTTTGATGAATCGGGCATCTTCGATCCAGGAATGGAACCATTCCCGAGAAGTCGTGCTGAGGCGGTGCAGTGGGCGCGTGACACGGGACACTCGATGGGGGTATCCATTAAACCTGATGGCGACCGCCCCTTTCAACACGTAGTAAATAAATATTTTTATTACCTCCGTTCGAACCGGTTGGAAAGTCACCGACTAGCTGAATATTGGGCACAACGTATTCTACGGACTCATCGTCCTTTTGAGGAAAAAATTGCTTTGTTTTGGCATGGTCATTTTGCAACCTCTGATGACAAGGTCCGTGACTACCGCAAAATGGCAGGCCAGATTCAATTATTTAGGGAACATGGGACGGGCAACTTTCGTGATCTGGTTTTGGCCGTAGCCCAAGACCCCGCGATGCTTGTTTTTTTGGATGCAGGTGAAAATATTAAAGGTCGGCCCAACGAGAATTTTGCGCGCGAAATTCTTGAACTGTTTACCATGGGAATTGGGAATTACACGGAAAAAGATATTCGCGAGGCGGCGCGGGCTTTTACCGGTTGGACCAATGATGGCCTTACATTTGTTATCGATGCTGAACTACATGATGAAGATGTCAAAACATTTCTTGGTCAAACCGGGAATTTTGATGGTACAGAAATTGTCGATATTGTTATGTCGCATGATTCCACGGCGCGGTTTATCACTGAAAAACTTTATCGTTATTTTGTCTCTGCAGATGTATCCGCGCAGCGTGTCGAGCACTTGGCGACGCTGCTGAGGGCCAGTGATTACGAATTAAAGCCACTGCTTAAAGAGATGTTTATTGCGCGCGATTTTTACGCGAGTCACGCCTTTAGTTCTCAGATAAAGAGCCCGGTGCAATTGGTGCTGTCCACTTATCGTAAGCTCGGTGTTACCACTTTACCTGGCGTTCCAGATTTTAACGAGGCAACGGCAGCACTTGGTCAAAAATTGTTTTACCCCCCCAATGTGGCTGGTTGGGAGGGCGGGCGTAGCTGGATTACCCCAGCTACACTGGTGGAGCGCGGCAATTTTGCTAAGCAAGTACTTTTCCCAGATATAGGGGAATATTTGTCTCCTGATCGTGCACTCACCCAGATTTATAGAGATGTCGGTGAAAAATTAGATCGCGGCTTAGATATTACTAGCGCCACCGTGGCTGGATCCGTTGATGGAAACAACATGAGTATGATGTCGAGCTCCGATATGATGGTGGTGGTTTCCGACGAAGAGTACAATACACGCTATGGGGCGTATCACGGCACGATAATGGCCATGCGACGAGTGAAGCCTGTTCCGCGGGTGCCCGCAGCGATTGATCTGACGTCGATAGTGCAAGACCAAAATCTAGCGACTGTACCCGCTGTAGTAGACTATTTTCAGAAGCGGTTGTTGCGAGTGCCGCTTGTAAAAGATCATAGGAATGCCCTTATCGCTTTCTTGAGCCGCGAGCTCGGCACCGAAGACATTGGTACTGCACTAAGTTACCTCGAAGAACCACTCCGTATGCTTGTGCACTTAATTATGAGCGCACCTGAATATCAGCTGTCATAGTGGCTTGGTCTTGTAAAAGCCAAGTCTTACCGAAGAGGGTGTATTATGAGCGTCCATATCTTTAAGCGTCTTCCGCGGCTTAGCCGTCGGGAAGCTTTGCAACAGGGTCTTTGTGGACTTGGGGTTAGTGCCGGATTGCCCCTGATATTTGGTCGCGCTGCCCAATCAATGGCAGAGGATGAGAAGTCTGGCGGCGTTGTAAATCCCGAACGGATTTTAGTCATCGTTGAGCTTGATGGCGGCAACGACGGACTTAACACAGTCGTACCTTATGGCGATGACGCCTATTATCGACACCGCCCGGATATAGCTATTGCTGCGGAGGACGTGCGCCCTATCGATGATCATTTTGGGTTTCACCCATCCTTGGCAGGGTTTGAGCGATTGTACAAAGACGGTAAGTTCGCCCTGATCCATGGATGTGGTTACGACAACCCGATTCTATCCCACTTTGCTGCGATGGGATTTTGGCATACCGGTGTTCCTATTGCTGGTGAGAAACTCGGTTGGATAGGTCGCCTAGGAGACAAGCTGAGTCCTGAGGGACGTGAGAATTTCATCGTGAATGTTGCCAAGCAGCAGTCATTGGCCGTCCGCTCACGAGTCCATTCGCCATTGGTCTTTGATGATCCAGCACGATTCCTAAGAGCAGGGCGCTACGAACAAACCTCATTATTGGGAACGCTGACTGGTACGGAAAGTTCGTCCCAGCCGACTCTAAAATTTCTCAGTGGAGTAGCATCAAGCGCACTTAAGAGCGCCAAGTTTGTGCGGGAAGCGTGGGCCGCCTATTCAACACCTGTCAACTATGGTCTCGAATTACCAATATCGCAAGATTTACGAAAAGTTGCGGCCTTAATCGATGCTGGAATGCCTACTCGACTTTTTTATGTACAATACCGCAACAACGACTTCGATACTCACGTCCACCAAGTTGATTTACACGCGCGCTTGCTTGCCTATGCATCTGATCCGATTCATGGATTTGTGGAGGATATGGATCGGATAGGACGTGGCGATGATGTCACGATGATGGTGTTTACGGAGTTTGGGCGCCGTGTTCCAGAAAATGCGAGTGGTGGGACAGATCACGGCACCGCGACGCCAGTCTATGTGGTAGGAAATAAAGTGAAGGGTGGACAATATGGCAAACCCGTCAGTTTAACGGAGCTAGATGACGGGAACCTATTATACACGACAGACTACCGCCGGGTTTATGCAAGCATGATAGGCGACTGGATGGGTGCAGACGCCGACACTGTACTCAAAGGACATTTTGAATCACTACGTCTATTCGGTTAGTTGAGGCTTCCACGTTGTCGTCCGTTGTTACTCAATATGGGCCAAGGTCAGAGATTATTTTGCCATTGTGGAGTGTCGTGATGGTTTGGTCTCTGGTGAGAGTAAATTTAAGGGACGATGTTAACTGCAAATCCCAATTTGTTAATAAATGTCAGGCAAGACCGGAATTTGCTCCATGAACCGACAGCAGACAACGCGAACTCTTTCTCTCGGTGAAGTGTCTGGCGGGGAAGGGAAATCGAAAAGTGGCAGAAAAGGTGCGCCTCAAGATATCTTGACGATATCCCAGCAACCGCATGTTCTGGTTGTCGATGATGATCGTCGTTTGCGACTATTATTGCGAGATTTTTTGACGGAAAATGGATTTTTGGTAGCTACTGCCGTCGACGCAGCTGACGCTCGTGGCAAGCTTCGTTATCTGGACTTTGATGCACTGGTGCTCGATGTGATGATGCCGGGAGAAAGCGGCATTGATCTTATGCGGGCATTACGCTCAAGGGGTGACATATCGATCTTGCTGCTGACGGCAATGGATGAGGTGGATGATCGGATCGCGGGATTAGAAAGCGGAGCTGATGATTATTTGGCAAAGCCGTTTGAACCGCGCGAGCTTGTATTGCGTTTGAATGCAATTTTGAGGCGGAGCCAAAAAACTGTGTCGTCAGATGGAAAAGTAATCCGGTTTGGAGATTTTGAATTCGACCAAGTGCGTGGCGAATTGCGCCGTGGTGAAATCATGATTCAATTGACATCAGGTGAGGTTGGTTTGTTACGTGTGTTTTCCCGCTACGTGGGGAGGTCAGTATCTCGAGAGTTGTTGGCCACCAGAATGGGGATTAGTTCTCGGAGCGTTGATGTGCAGATCGCGCGTTTAAGGCAGAAAATTGAAGGTAATCTCCGTCACCCACGCTATCTGCTCACCATCCGAGGCGAGGGATATGTTTTGCAGGCCGACTAAGTCCGGGTGTTGGTAGTGCAACGGAGACGGCGCATAATGCCGGGCTCGTTCTTTGGCCGATCTTTGTTAATATTATTGTTGCCATTACTGCTTTTGCAGGTGGTTTCTGCGTTTGTATTTTACAATCGCCACTGGGAAGATGTTGGCCGACGGCTTGCCCTAGGGCTGGGGGGAGAAATCTCAATCCTGGTTGAAGCAATTGAGTCTTATCCCGATGGAGTCGAGCGTGATTGGATCATGGCCCAGGCGCATCAAAACCTTTCTATAATTTCGTCTTGGCAAGAAGGCGGAAGACTTCCGGATTCTCCTCCACACCGCTCGTTTGGCGCGGTTGATTGGACCTTGGAGAGGGTATTACCTGAACGACTTGCGTATCCGTTTCATTTTGATACCACCAGGGGTAAGCAAGTGATAATCCGAGTGCAATTGGCAGACGGTGTACTTGAAGTTACCGTCCCTCGCAAACGACTGTTCAGCTCAACAATATATATATTTATCGCGTGGATGGTGGGCACCTCCCTGATCTTGCTTTCCATCGCAATATTTTTCTTACGGCGCCAGATTCGACCAATCCGACGTCTTGCACATGCGGCCGAAAGTTTCGGCAAGGGCATGCAGGTCGTCAACTTCAAACCCGAGGGAGCGCGAGAGGTTAGGCAAGCCGCGAGTGCATTTTTGCGCATGCGTGAGCGAATCCAGCGCCAGATTACCCAGCGCACCGAAATGCTGGCCGGTGTTAGCCATGATCTACGGACTCCTCTGACTCGCATGAAACTCCAGCTGGCTATGTTGCCTAAAAGCGATTACGCGGCAGGTTTACGCGGTGATGTCTCGGAGATGGAGAAAATGGTTGACGGGTACTTGGCCTTTGCTCGGGGGGAAGGTAGCGAAGTGCCAGTGCCAGCATCACTTCAAGCGATCTTGGAAGAAGTAGTGGAGGACGCAAGGAGAAATGGGGCAGATGTGGTGCTTGAGAGCGCGGTCGATGTGCAAATAACGATTCGGCCACATGCAATTAAGCGTGCGTTGACAAACCTAATCGACAATGCTTCTCGTCACAGCTATGAAGTTTACGTGGCGGCTATTAAAAAAGGCGGAACCGTTGAAATAACGGTTGATGATAACGGTCCTGGCATTCCGGAAGCGCACCGCGAATCTGTTTTTAAACCGTTCTTTCGCATTGACCCGTCTCGTAACGTGGAGACTGGCGGTGTTGGTCTTGGGCTTACCATTGCTCGCGACGTTGTTCGCAATCATGGCGGTGATTTGTTGCTCAAAGAGTCCGCTGCTGGTGGCTTGCGTGCCTTGATTCGACTCCCAATGTAAATGCATGCATGCATGCATGCATGCAGGCAGGCTGGGTGGGTTGGTTCGTGGTTCTCAGTGACTGGCGGGCGATGCCGCGTCCCGCAATGTGAGTGGCCGAGACCTCCTGGATTTTGGCGAACAAATGTTGTAGACGGCCGTACATCGGGAACTATTTTTTGTCGGGTATAATCTCAGCATCTGGAACATCATGCTGCTACATTTATGGATGACAGTTTAATTTTTGTTGGCGGTTTTCTTATAGTAGGTTGGAATGTTGGGCTGGAAGCGCTGTACAAATTGCTCGATGGATTTTAGCTTTTTGTCCAACTCCGCCATTGTTGGTGCCATATCTGTGCTGTCGTCTTTCAGCCAACGGTGCAGAACGATCAAATAAATTATTGTGAGGCCATGGGTACGGGCGAAGCCACGCAGGCCGGTGGAAGATAATCCCGCGCATTCAATCATGAGGCCCATTGAACGGTTTAAGTCGTGGCAACAGAGATTTTCTAACGGATCGCGCAGAGTATCTCGAGAGATTGCTGCGATCCCTTCCTTCCAGGGCCCTAGGGCGTCTAGGCGACGCATGATTATATCAAACAGTCGGTCTCGCGCCGTTTGATCAAATGTATCGGTATCAGTACCGTCAATAACAGTTTTATCAATTTGATCACGGAAAGTGTTTAGTAGAACTTGTTTCGAAGAGAAGCGGGTTAATGCGTCACTCAGTGGTACACCGGCAGCATTGGCGATTTCAGATATGCTAAGGTGTGCCCATCCGTCGCGGGCAGCCAGAGTCAGAGCGGTGTCGATCATCAAAGACGTGGGATCAGATGTGTGGCGGGGAGATCTAGTTTTTTGTGTCATCATCAAGCCACTTCATTTTATCATATTATCGCCGGATAGGGGACCATCAGGTAAATCGGCGATCGTTATGGCCGTGCGAGAAAAATGGTGTAGAAAAATGTGGGGACCTGGTTAGAAGGTTAAACGCGGGGAGAACCAATGCTGCCGCGTTCTGTCATCCGGCCCAAAAAAAGATAGGCGTTGCTTTTGGGTTGGTGCGAGATGCGGGCATGGGCACGATGTGAATTCTAGACCCTCTTCGGTTGAATTTGTGGCACGGAAGATTGAAGGGAGTAGACTGCGGTGGGCTTATAAATGTTCGGTGATCAGTGAACGGCACACTATCGTGCTAATTAAAAACAGCTCCAATTGGCGCTAGACTATACATAATACATAAGGAGCTATGATTCCGAGAGTTGTCGTCCGCGCTCTTTGGCTGCAACCACGGTCCTTTCCATGAGTGGCTCCAATCCGTCGTCCGCCATTAGCACTTCAAGTGCGGCCGACGTAGTGCCCCCGGGGCTCGTGACATTTTGACGCAACGTTGCTGGCGATTCTTTTGCCTGATCGGCAAGTGCGCCAGCACCCGCTACAGTGCTGAGGGCCAAGCGGTTTGCCAGATCTGCGCTCAACCCTGAGGTAATGCCTGCTTGTGCTAATGTTTCGATCAACAAAAAAACGTACGCGGGCCCACTCCCTGATACCGCCGTTACTACGTTCATCAACTGTTCATCATCAATCCATTCAACTTTCCCCACTGCGCCGATAAGGATTTCGCAGCGATCCTTTTGTTCTTTAGTGACATTCTTATTTGCGCAAAGCACTGTGATTCCATGGCCAATAGACGCTGGAATATTGGGCATGGCGCGAACCACTGCCATATCCTGTCCTAGATGCTGTTCGAAATAGCTGATCGGTGTACCAGCTGCTATGGACAGGATAAGCCTGCCTGGTTGGACAAGCGGTTTGTATAATGGGACCGCCTCGTCCATTGCCTGGGGTTTTATGGCAAATAGAATGGTAGCATCCCCTAATCCGGCGTTGATCGCTTCGGGTGTTTCAAATGTGTAAAGCGAATAGGCATCCCGAAAATATTTCGCCCGGCTCACACGTGGCTCTACAAGTACAATGTCGCTGGGATTAATAGTTTTCTTTGCTAGCCAGCTCTCAATTAGCGCACCGCCCATTTTTCCTGCGCCAACCATTAAGATGCGATTCGGTTGCTTATCTGCGCTCATTTCGGAAAACTCCTTGTTATTTCCCATCATCAGATTGTTTCGGATTCTTTGATACGATCTTACGAGCTCTAGTTTTTCTCATGGATGCACCAGAGCGCGTAGCGTCCGGAACAGAGACAGCCCGACTTTCCAGCACTTCAATTCTCGCTTCTAAACCCGCATTTTCTTCGCGAGCTTTAATAGCCATGGCCCGAACTGCTTCAAATTCATCACGTCGTACTAGGTCCATGTTCACTAGCATGCGCTCAACCTGCGTGTGCAGTCGAGATTCTGCCTCATCCTTGAGTGCTGACAAGGAAGAGAATGCACCGCCAGCGAGACGAGCCAGGTCATCGAACAAACGATTTTCAGTCTGCATGGTATTTTTCTCCCCAAGTGTGGGTCATAATGTTCTTGGTAACGCATGATGATCAAAGCTGCAATTACTTGCCCATGGTGTGGGCGGGCTCTATAACCCGCGCCAATGATAATTGTGACCGGCGGCGCCGGATTTATAGGCTCGAATCTAGTCGCAGCGCTTAATGCGCGCGGTCGCAGAGATATAGTGATATGCGATTACTTGGGTGCGGATGATAAGTGGCGCAACTTGGCACAGCGACAAATTGCGGAAATTTTGGATCCGGCGGACCTATTTTCCTATATGAGATCTCGTGCCGACCGGGCTCCGTGGCGCTATATTGAGGCGGTGTTTCATTTGGGGGCGAATTCTTCTACCACCGTGTCAGATGTTGATTTGATCTTGTCTCAGAATTTTCGTTT
>PTKD01000060.1 GCA_002938115.1 Alphaproteobacteria bacterium MarineAlpha9_Bin7
ACGACAGGTGCCTCAAAGGAGTCATCAAGAAAAACAAACGATTCTGGAGACGCCAACAAATAGACTCACCATGTGGCGAAGGCACAAATTTGTTGCCTCGCTGCACGCCAGAGCTGAACAACATTAACAGTTTTTATCGGGGACTAGTTCGAGCCTGGCCAATGTATTACAAAGCCATCACGATTCGGCATCTTGATCTTAGGTAGCGTATCGGCATTTACTACATCTGTAGTTTTGATTATATCGTTAAGTGCTAGTACATAGGCTGTCACCGCATAAACATCATCATTGGTCAAAGACATAGGTAAGTCGTACGGCATGGCTCGTCGCACGTAATCGAAAACGGTTGTTGCGTACGGCCAGTAGCTACCAACCGTCCTAATAGGGGTCTCGGTGTCCAAAGACCCAACGCCGCCCACCAACGGATCTGCCAAACCATCTCCTCCTTCTGCACCGTCACCGTGACAACGCACACAATGTTGTCGATAGACTTCCTTGCCAAGCTGAGCATTGCCTTCTCCCGGCGGCAAATTGAGTCCGTCCGGAGCGATGCTAATATCCCACTTAGCGATTTCCTCGGGTGTCACCGGCTCTCCCAAAGATGGCCCTGACTCGGCAAATGCCAGTGGAGATAACAAAACGAAGATTATCGAGAACAGAAAGCAACGGCACGCCACGTCAGATATAAACATTGCTGACCTCCCCGTTACGGCCGATTCCCCAAGTCTGTATAGCGTTGCAGTGATAAAGTTCTCCAGCTGCATATTGCGCAGACCACACCGCGCGTCGCAATTGGGTATTTCCTTTGTCGTCCGTCGCTCGGCTCTGCAATATGGTTGGTGTCCCGTCCCAACGCCATGGAATACGAAATCGAGTAAGTGCCATCGGCAAAATCGGTTCTCCTAGTGCTGCCTCTGCCCAGCTTTTACCCCCGTCAGCTGATACATCTACACGAGTCACGGAACCATGACCGGACCAGGCCAATCCAGAAATTTCGTACAAACCTGGTCCATACATGACTACCCCCGTTGCCGGACGGGTAATAGTTGACTTGATCCCCATGGTGAACGTGAACAGCCTAGCAGTGCCGTCCGGCATTAAATCAGAGTATTTGGATGTCTCATCTTTGGTATAGGTCGGACCGGCTGTAACCTTGATGCGTCGCAGCCACTTAACCGACATATTCCCCTCGAATCCTGGCAATAGGAGACGCATCGGGTATCCCTGCTCACCACGCAGACGTTCTCCGTTTTGATAAAAAGCGATAATTGCATCGTCAAGCGCTTTTTCAATCGGCACGCTCCGACTCATTCCAGCAGCGTCAGCGCCCTCCGCCAAAATCCATTTACCTTTTGAATCCAGTCCCGCCTCATCCAATAAAATATTCAACGGCACGCCCGTCCATTCAGCTCCTGAGACCAGTCCGTGGATCATGCCAACTGGAACCTGCATAGGTTCTGGGAACAAATTGCTATTGAAAAAGCTATTTCCCGCACACTCAATAAAACATGTTCGTGTCATCATTGGGTAGCGCAGTAGCGACTCTATGGTGAATTTGAGTGGTCGCTTCACCAAACCGTGTATAAGGAACCTATGTGCCTCGGGATCTATGGTTGGCCGCCCATTGTGGCTGCGCTCGAAATGTAACCCGTTTGGAGTGATGGTCCCTTCCAAGGATTCTAAAGGGGTCATCGCTACACCGGCACCTGGCCCGAGGTCTCCGTAGGGTTGCAACACCGTCCGTTGGATAGGTTTCTCAGGAACAGCTGGCACACCGTACCCTTGAAAAACCTTCCCAGGTGTCGTCATAGAAAAAGGTGAGTCGTCACCGACCGAATTCGAATCTGCCCTTGCATCCCGTGCCGCAGCAGTGGAAGCAAGCAAAGCCCCACCGGCCAGAAACACGCGCCGATTTAGCAAGCCCCCGCCAGCGACCGGTTCCCCAAATATTTCGGGACTTGCTCTAGACTGGATCTGTTTGTTTGGCATCGCATTTTTCCCAAAAGGCACCAACACTCGAAATCACATCACTTCCTGCTTGGAAATGGGGATTGATTTAACTTTTGTAGGTAGGTGTCAGCCAAAATAAAAACTTTGTCACGCAGTTTCTGTTTCTAGGATACGACCCCGTCGGTCACGTCGCGCCATCAGTGGTGGGCAAGTTTGTTCATCATAGAATGCCACCTGACATGACAAACAATGATAGCACTCGTTCATGTTTATATTCCCATCCGCACCAATTGCCTGCACTGAGCATAAATCGCTACAAATATGGCAACTGCTACCACACTCCGGCCGTCTCCTAAACCATTCGAGCATTCGCCAGTGGCCCAAAATCGAAAACCCAGCGCCCAACGGGCACATATATCGGCAAAAAAATCGCTCTACAAAAAGTCCCACACCAAGCACTGCAATTGCAAAGAGTGTGTAGGGCCAAGAACGGACAAAACCATACAAAATAACGGTATTGAACGGCTCAATTTCAACCGCACTTGCCAAATGTGGCGCATCAAAAAACGAAATACCAATCAGTACTACCAGAATCACGTATTTTAACGACCAAAGACGTTCGTTGAGCGGCTCCGGAACATGTATTTGCCGCAGTCCTAAGCACCTGGCAGCCTTGTTGAGAAGTTCCTGCAAGGCCCCAAATGGACATAACCAACCGCAAAAAACACCGCGCCCGAACATGACTAAACCTAATACGGAAAAAGCCATCACAATTACAGTAATGGGATCCAACAAAAGGGAACTAAGGGACCAGTTTTCGAATGGTGCTCGGATAATTGATAAAAGGTGCATGACTGAGAGTTGGGCGCCAGCGTACCAGCCAACCCAAACAAGAGTGAACACAAGAAATCCAGTACGAAACCAAAGTATTGTTTTCGGCAACCGGGCCAATCTTCCTTGCAGCGTGAGCATCACCACAAGCACCAATAATGAAGCCGCAACGATCACAATGCCGACCTTTTGGTCCAACCACACGGAAACCCAAAATGGAGGAACATGCTGCTGGCGGTTGTCCGCAATCGCGACCAGATGAGGCAATGGCTCGATCACAAGTAGCGACGGCAGAACATACGTTAAACCAAAAACCGTCTTCGTATCGCCGGAACCAATGCCAAGCTCTAACGTCCATGGCCGAGTCGCATCAAAACCCAATTTTTTGGAAATCTGCAGCAACAGGACTCGCTGAAAAACCGGAGAATTTTCAGCATCGATTGTCTCTATTTCATGAATTTCTAGCCCATCCAATGGAAACACCAATCCGTTCTGACGAAATTGCACTCGCGACGTCAGCACAGATGCATCTTCGTTTATAATTTTCTCGTAGTCACTCAACATTGCTTGATCACCGAGTGCCAACAACACAGTGTCCTCATCCCCTATTCGCACTTTCACCTTATCGACATAAGTGTCGTTACCGAGCAAATTGCGTCCAATAAGCGCGGGCGTTACCAGGGCTACGTATAAATCTATAACCGCCTCATTTTCTTCACTTGCTGTGGTTGGAGAGTTGATTTGTGCTTCTCCAAGAACACTTGCCAGATTTCCATGTGTTAAAAAGAGACGCCGCACAGCCCCGATCCGTCTCAGCTCTGTCCAATCCATTCTCTGATATTGATCGGTGTCCAGCTGTCGACCCTCACGTTCTCCGGGACCCCGTAGCTCACGTGATACCGCGACTTCCCGTCCCGCCCGATAAATGCTGTCAAGAAGCACCAACGCGCTGGCATCTCCAAGTCGCGCGTAACGCTCCGGAACCTCGAAGGGAACTGCTAGTACGTCGACCCCCTGCAACGCAGAAACAGATTCCTTAAGTGAAATTTTTGATTCGGTATTGCGAAAAACTGGCTCGTTATGCCCAGCAAGCACAACGCCAGAAATAAAGCCCTCAAGATCTATCCCAACAATGACCTCAAAAGGTTGACCCGTATATCCAGTCGGTTGCAAAATTTCCCCAACAGAAAAAACGTATCCAACGGTGGTCAGGAAGCCGTCTAGTTCCCCCTCCATGAATACAGGCGCTGCGGCAGGCCGCCCATTCACGGGACCGACGTGTTCTGCGCCGGGGAATAACTCAGCCAGGAGATCAGGGTTTAATCGATCGGTAAGTGATACAACCGTATCTGCTCGAGTGGAAGCTGACGCCACGCCGGCCGCAAACCAAAACACAGTAAGGATCAAAAACCCCCTTGCTGCTTGGCTACACGTTCGAAACCACGTGTCGATCCATCTGCATCTCATTTCATCAAGTATCCCCACCCATCGTTATAGACAAATCGGTTTTCCCTCACGTAACGGGTATTGGATGGGGGGATACCGCTGTCACTCTTTCTTTCCTCCTACGACGGGAGACCAATGGCGGGCATCGCCGGTCGTCGTAGTAATCAACCTGACAATCGAGACACTGGAAACATTCGTTCATGTTGATCTTTCCCACGGGCTCGATTGCCTGCACCGGACAAGACACCTCACAAATATGGCAGGGAGAACCGCATTCTGGTCGCCGCTTTAACCATTGAAACAATCGGAAGCGCCCCAGGATGGCAAGCGCACCACCCAAAGGGCATAAAAAACGGCAGAAGAACCGTTCCATGAAAAGCCCAGCAACCAACAACAGAATGGCATACACCGCATACGGCCATGCACGATCAAACTTGAGCGTAATCGCAGTCTTGAACGGTTCAACCTCTGAACCCAATAAGCCCAGTTCCATCGACCACAGGACCGACACCGCAGCAAGTGCGATTACAATCAAATACTTGATCGCCCACAAACTTTCGTTGAGCGTGAAGCGTGGGGTCAGTTGTGGCACACGTGCAAACCGGGCCAATTGATTGAGTAGTTCCTGAAATGCTCCAAACGGACAGAGCCAACCACAAAAGACACCGCGACCGAGCAAAATTAAAGACAAAACAGTATATGCCACCAGGATCACGATCAAAGGCTCAAACAATAACGTACTCCACTCCAACCTTCCCGCTATCGCCTGGGCATAGGCAAAGACATTAACAATGGAGAGCTGCGCACCCGCAATCCAACCAAGCCAAACAAGCACCACTGCAAGAATCGAAAACCGCACCCAACGATGCAATCTCCGTCGTGTCACGATCACATGCTCAAATACCAGCACAGCACTAACCACGACCAAAAGCATTACCAAAATAAAAATATTAAAAGCCTGTTCAACCCAGGCACGCTGCCAGTCCGTCAGTTTGCTTGCGCGCACCAATCCACCAAGAACATATGTAATGGGCTGCAGACCCGCTTCTTCCAGGTCAAAGTCTGCCCCAACCACATACTTTGAAGGAATTTGGTAATCAATGGATATCAATTCGGTATCGTTCTCATCAGCGCCCACGAAATCCAATTCCAAGTGCCAGGGTAAATACGGCTGAAATTGGGTACCCCCTCTGACCTTGATCAAACCCACGCTATCGAATTTGGGCGCGTCCACCGTACGCACGGCGGTGGGGGAAATAAGGTCGCTGAAGCCAAGAGGTAACGTAAATTCCCCCTGTTTTAAAGCAATGCCGGGACCCGTGATAGCGGAAGCTATTGGAGCAGATACGGTCGTTGCTTCTGCTGATTTGTTGACAGCTTTTTCCAACATCACATCGGGATTGAGTTGTGAAAATTGAAAGGCTTTTTTAGATCCAGAAAAATCTGAATCTCTGACAATTTCATCACTAAGGGCTCGCTTCCACGAATTTGCCCCTCTGCTACCAATCCAAAGTAATTGGACTCCATATTCAATCTGTGACAAGTGATAACCGTACCATTTGTCCCCAAAAAGATTACGACCAATACCGGCGGGTGTAGCCAGCGAAATGCAAATTTCATTGGGCACGCCGACCAAATTGTTCGGATTTAATTCTCGGCATTGGATGGACCCGGAGGATAGAAGCGAAGGCCAACTCGATTTCCCATAGGTATCAAGATCAAGGGATATTTTCTCCTCTTTCCCTATTAGTCCACGCTCACGAGCAACCCTCCGCGCTCCCGTTATGATTGCACTGTACATTAACGTTGCGCTGATGGTTGCACCACTTACGCTATCAACTGCCCGACCACCAAGGCGTCCCTCACCAATATTTTGAACCGGACGAAGAATATTGAGATTGTGGAGCGTGCCAAAATAGTTCTGTAGTCCCCACTCCAGTGCCCCCTGGGATTTGACGATCGGTTCGTTGTGCGACAACAAACTTGCGCCCGTGACCTTGCCGTCCAAATCAAGGCCCACCACAACATCGAAGGGCTCCCCTGCATAGCCACGTGCATCAACCGTTTCAAAAGTAGAAAAGAGATAACCGATCAAATTTCCGTCGCGGTGCACAGTCGCAACAGGCGGTACACCGGATGCCAACGAAATCTCATCCGCGTCCGGAAAGGTCGCGTTTATAACACTTCTAGTACTAAGTCGGTAGTCAAGTGGACCAAAATTTCCTTCGCCATCGCTGCCGGCCAACCAACTCGCGACAGAGACAGGTGATGTCCAAACTTGTGCGACAAAAATAAAGAGCACGCTGCAGAATGTTCGAATTACGCACATAAACGATGCCCAGAAATATCCTTAGCAACTGCGTTTAATTCGCCGACCAACTGTTCAGTGATAAAAATTTACGCAATAATCTTTTTGGAACGATAAAAATCAAATAATTTGAAAATCATGGCTTCAGTATCGACCATATCCGTGAAGCCGGCCTGCCGCAACTTGGTTGTACTGCTGCATAAATCCCAATCAGAGCCAAACAGAAAATCAGCAAAAGACCACAGCGCAAGATCACTCAGATCAGTTTTTACCAAATCATGTCGGCGCACAATATCCTCCCAAACTGATTCCTTGTCCGACATAGTCTTTGCCAAAGATAAGCAGCGTGGCCTACCGACCGGCAACTGAAAATACTCGGCTATTTTAGGCCAAATACCTTCCCATCGAAAACAATCGCCGTTGGTAACATTGTACGCCTGGTTGGCACAGGCGTCTGTAGTAGCAATCCAAACCGCAGCTGTCGCTAGATGACTGGCAGCAACACCCTCTATTAAAGCCCTATAACTAGCCTGGGAACCGGGATAATCAAGCGGCAAGCCCAATGCGCGTGAAATTTCCGCATACGCCGCTATCACTGAGACAGGGTTTCGAGAACGGCCGGGTGCGAAATCATATACCAGGGCCGGCCTAGAAATTGACCAATCCCAAACGCCGGCATGTTGAGTAACAAAATCCTGTTGGTCGTAATAAAAATTTGGTGAAGGATGGCGAGGATCTTCCTCCTTGGCAGGAGTTTTATAACGCCCCAAGTGCGCCCCATAATATTTGGCGCCGTGCACTAAATGGACGTGCCGAAGAACAGGGGAAACTTTGCATACTACATCCACAACGTTTTGGAGCATCTTCAAATTTTCTTCAACCGGCTCAATCCCACCCTCGCCATGCTTTGCGCGAGCCGCATAAAAGATATGACTCACGTCCTTTGCGTGACTCAACATGTTGTTGCACTCGTCGATATTGAGTAGATCTGCCCCTACATAGTTGACCGGACCAGAGTTATTTGGCGGCTTCCGACAAAGTCCGAGTACGGGCCAAGCGTTCGCAGCCAAATGTTCCACCAAACGGGTCCCCACCATTCCGGTAGCACCAACCACAAGCGCCTTTTCTCCGTTCATTCTTGGCTGCTTTCCTGCCATCCCCACTGTGCCAAGAGCCTGCGGCTTTCTGGCAAATCGTGGTCCGGATTGGCGGAAATTATCTCCATAACAGACTGCCCCGAAAACCCGATAGAACGAATTGCTTCGGCCACGGATCTGAAATCAACTTCTCCCGCACCAATCGGATCATGTCGCCACTGATTTCTGCCGGTATCCGACAAATGAACCAGCTCAATCCGATTGCCCAGCGTTTTTAAGCCGGTAGCAGGATCCTCGCCAGCGAAGAATCCATTGGCAACATCGTAAACGACACCCACTCGATTATCGTTAAGGCCTTCCAAAGCATTTGCCAAATCACCAGCAAGAGGAACAAACGTAGCCGGTACATTCTCGATTAATATTTTTGTATCATATTGTAGGGCGACTTCTGCCAACGCCCCAACACCGTCGATAAACCAACCAAGCAGTGAGCTCCCAGGGGCCGGCAAAAGTGGCGATACTTTGCCTGGCACCAACACGACGTATGGCACCGACCAAGCGCCTGCCAGCTCTATCAGTTCCACAAATCGTGCGTGTGTGAAAAGACGTACGTCCGGATTGGGGCTCGTCAAATTATGGTCCATGATGGGTAAATTAAACGAAACAATTTCAGCGCCCTCGTTCATTAGATGTGTTGGGAAAGCTTTGCGCAAAGAAGGCTCAAGATCGGGCACCCAGATATGCCCGGCGTTGAACAATAACTCGAAGCGCCTGAATCCCAATTGCGATAGGTGGCGAATACTCTCCAATGCTCCGAAAGTATAAATGTAAGAATAGGTATTGACCGCAATAGGTAATTTTTTCATTGGAACTTTTATCCTGGCATAGTTCGTAGAAAACACAGGCTAGAATATGGACACAAATTGCCTCGAGACGTGTACCACCTTACGCATTATGTTATGACTCGCCCAAAAGAATTTTGGTTTGTCTCCTGCGTCCACCGTTCCCAGCGATAAAGAAAAAGCCATGCCGCAACAAGACAACACTCCGCTTCGTGGAATTCGTGTGCTTGATTTCACAGCTTTCGTAGCCGGTCCATACTGTACCCGTTTAATGGCGGATCTTGGAGCCGATGTTGTAAAAGTTGAACCACCGCATGGGGATTTATTGCGTGAAGTGTCTCCAAGGCGTAGTGGGCATAGCACGTATTTCGGGCAACTAAATTTAGGAAAGCGGAGTTTAGCAATTGACTTAAAAAAACCTCGTGCACTGGAGGTCGTAACGCGAATGGCTACGAAAGCGGACGTACTGGTCGAGAATTTTCGCCCCGGTGTTATTGATCGTTTCGGACTCGATTACGATACCCTTTCCCAACAACGTCCCGATCTCATCTATTGCTCGATCTCAGGATACGGGCAGACAGGCCCAGCAGCACATGACCCAGCCTTTGCCCCGGTGATACACGCGACAAGCGGTTTTGACCTCGCCATGAGAGATTACCAGGAAGGTGCTCCTGCACCGGCCCGAGGCCGACCTGTGGCAGCTGACGTACTTAGCTCCCTTCATGCACTGTCTGCGATTAACGCAGCACTTTTCCACCGCGAACGTACGGGACAAGGGGAACGGATTGACATCTCCCTGATTGAATGCATTCAAAGCTTATTACCTTATGAATTCCAAAGAGCCCAGATGGTGGAACCAGGTCCTATCGTCCCTCTCTACGCACCAATTGAAACGAAAGACGGCTACATTTTGGTCATGCCGGTGACTAAAAAAGGTT
>PTKD01000061.1 GCA_002938115.1 Alphaproteobacteria bacterium MarineAlpha9_Bin7
TGCCACCATAAGCGCGGCGCCGCCAGCTTCCCCTTCCGGAGGACCCTCCTCCGCCGGTTGGAAAATAAATTTCACCGACCCCGGGATTCGATCACGCATGCCGGACAATATTTCGGCAACACCCATGAGCATAGCAACATGAGCATCATGTCCACAGGCATGCATGACTCCTACATCCTGTTCATTATAAATCGTGCGAACTTTAGAGGCAAAAGGCAAACCTGTTTCTTCTGTTACCGGCAGCGCATCCATATCAGCTCGCAGCGCCACAACTTCTCCTGGATGCCCACCATGCAGCAAACCGACAACACCTGTGTGTGCTACGTGTGTCCGTACTTCGTCAAAATCAAGTGACCGCAAGTGATTGGCGATTAAAGTAGAAGTCCGAAATTCACGATTTCCTAACTCTGGATTTTGGTGAATATTTCGACGCCAATCGATTACTTTATCCTCAATACTGTTAGCCCTAAAACTAATCTCCTGATCTCGCAAGAATTGGTCGGCGATTGCAGCATTGGATATTGCTGTCAAAGCCACAATTAGGATAAACAAAGGGTGCATGACGCACTTTCTCCATATTCGGGAATCAAATGTATTCCAGTTTTCTACTGTACTGAGAAATCCAACTTCCATCGGTAGTTCTTAGCCCATGCATCGGTGGACGGCAGTACATAGTCGATCTTAGCGGCAAAATTACGGCGGATGGCGCTTTATGAAAACACCTTTAGGCACCAAAATTTCCACCTGGTTTTTCGGTACCCTGGTAGGCAAAGATCAGTTTGCCAATTGTTATTATCAAAATAAACAATCAAAGCGACACCAAAGGGAACGCCGTTGGGTTATTTATAGCCAGGACCCTGAGGGTTCAGCGGTACCCCCAGAATGGCAACTGTGGCTCACCCACACCTCACCAGAACCCCCCACAACTAACCAGCCTTCGAGGAAGAGGTGGATGATCGAACACAAGCCAAACCAGACTGGCACCGGACAAGCCTATCGACCGCCGGGGGCGCTAGAGCGCGGGCGCCAACGGGATTCAGCAACCGGAGACTACGAACCTTGGACACCAGATTAAGTAATCCCTCTCGGTACACCTCGTCGCACAAGGAAGACCCCTCCGAGAATCAGAATGATCCCAAAAATCTGTAGAACGTTAGGTTGTTCATGCAAAATTGCCACTGCCACAATAATCGCGATGACCGGTTCAAGATTTGCTGTTATAGCCGCTCGCACCGCACCAACTAGAGGAAGAACTAGGTAGTACGTCACCAGAGCAAATGAAAATCCCAGCATAGAAACAGTGAACCCAAGCCAACCGATTTCATTGTTCGGCAATTGCGGGCCGGCCGTAGAAATCATCAACACAGAACTAAGCAAACTTGCCATCAAGACGGCCCAGAACACCAGCACAAAACTGTTGCCAACATTTGCCAATCGACTAAACAAAACAGAACTCACGGCCACGCCCGTACCTGCCCCCAACGCCAATAGCACCCCACGCCAGTCGATGATATTCGCACCGAAGCCAACAGAAAGTAACACGCCGATGAAAGCAAGTATCAGAGCTGCCGCACGCCGACGGCTCAGCGACTCGGTGCCGGAAATTGCCGAAATAACACCAACTTGTACCGGAAACGTGTAAAACAATGCGGCCGCCAAACTCACAGGAATATGCTTAACTGCTGACAAATAACCCACTGCATTCCAAACTAACAAACACCCCATCACCAAAGACCCCACGAACAATCCTCTCTCAATTGTCAGAGAAGTCCGACGTATGCGGATCATCACTCCAATCGCAAACAGACACAGACCAAATCGTGCCGCCACCAGTGTCAGAGGTTCAGCGCCCGCGCCGTAGGCTAGTTTTGCGCATGAGGGCGCTAGCCCAAAACCCACCGCAGCCGCGAATAGCATGGTGAAGCCAAAGCGCTCACGCTTGCTCAGCATCCCAGATGCCACCGTCTCCTCGCTACTTTTTAGACTCATTGCAATAGTATCAAACGCGCAATTTGAAACACTTGATCATAAAACAGAACTTTGCGACCCATGATATTACTTGGTGACCTTTGCTTGAATTTGGAGCCGCTATCGCCGATATTTCTCTTTGACGCCCATGAGCACCGTTGGGAGAATAGATAACATGTCCCGCAACGCCCTAGAGACATTGATCGGATCACTAGTTTTGGTAGTGGCGCTATGGTTTGTTGTATTTGCGTACTCAAAATCCGACCTTCAAACAGTATCGGGATACACCATCACTGCAAAATTCTCCAGTATCTGGGCGCTGGCCGAAGGAGTAAATGTAAAGGTAAATGGAATTAAGGTTGAAAGCATTTTTCACCTCGGTATTGACCCTGAGATATATCTCGCCGAAGTCACGATGGTGATCGATGAAAAAATTAAATTGCCCCTGGATACTATGGCGGGTATCTCTGCTGAGGGTCTTCTGGGCGGGCACTATGTGCGCCTTGATCCAGGTGGAGAGGAAGACCTAGTGGGAACCGGTGGCAAGCTTATCTACACTCACGACGCAGCTGATATCATCGGACTAATCAGCTAGATGGTTTATAGCCCAAGAGAAAACAATTAGCTGGAGGCCAAGCCATGGCCATTAGGCACACGAATGCCGACAAAGACGTCCAACTCCCCACCTGGCTAGATACCGCCGGGATACCGTTAGGCTGCTTGGAAAAAATAAAAATGCTTAATGAGAACATCGTGGAAATACACGATATGTGCCAAGAGGCGCTTGAAGACGCTGTTTTAATGGGTTGTGATCAAAAACAGATTCGGGATGTTCTTTTAGGCCTTGTAACGGATCTCCAAGAGCCATTTAAGGATGGCGCTTAAGGTAACGACACGGGGTGCGTCTCTCCATTTTCATTGGACTAAACCTTCTAATTTTCGCGATCGCGCCGGCATATTCGGATTATGAAAGTGTTGCGCTGCTCGAAGCGCTGGACAAAATAACCGGAAACGTATTCAAATTAGAAGCCGCGATAGGTTCCGAGGTCCAATTTGAGCGCCTGCGGATAAGGCCTCGCAAGTGCTTCAAGGCACCGCCCGAGGAACCACCGGAGAGTGCTGTGTTTCTTGAAATAAGAGAAATCAGCCCCGACCTAGACGCTGTCCAATTATTTACAGGATGGATGTTTTCTTCTTCACCCGGGCTTTCAACCCTTGAACACCCAATTTACGACGTCATTGTACTTGATTGTTATTCGCCCACAGCTTCCGCGGCCATGCCATCAGTGACTATAAAGCCGTTGCCTTCGACGATATCAAAAGAGTAGAAATTCGCCTCCCTTGAAAGAGCCGCCGTTAACAATCTTAAATAGTCTTCGCGACTTATTTCTACTGCACCAAACCGCCGAAGGTGGTCAGTAACGAACTGGGTGTCAAGTAGTCGGAATCCACCCAAACGAAGTCTCTCAACTAAATGCACGAGCGCCACCTTGCTGGAATCCGGGGCAATACTAAACATACTTTCGCCAAAGAATGCAGCGCCGATGGTGACGCCGTATAACCCACCAACCAGCCCCCCATCGGACCAGCACTCAACTGAGTGCGCATTCCCACTCTCAAATAGTTCCATATAAAGCTCAACAATTTCAGAATTTATCCAGGTGTTTGGGCGATCCACCGTTTTTTTTGCGCATGCTTGGAGAACGCCGTAGAAATTTTGGTCCACACTAATCGAAAACGGCTTACGGCGTAAAATCTTTTGAACTGAACGTGGCACGTGAAAATTTGGTAGTGGAATTATGCCGCGTTTCTCGGGATCAACCCAGTAAATCGTTGGATCTTCTGCACTTTCTCCCATTGGGAAAAGCCCCAACCGATAAGCCCGAAGAAGAGTCTCCGATGTTATTTGAAGTTGCTGATACGTACTCAACGTCTGGCCCTGAAAAGTCGACTGATTCTAGTTCTTTATTAAACGTTCAAGCCAGTGAACATCATATTCAGCGTTTATGAAATCCGGCTCACTGATCAAACGCCTGTGCAACGGTAAAGTGGTTTCTATTCCACCTACGACAAATTCTTCGAGGCTACGATTGAGCCGCTTCAAGCACTCATCCCGACTTGCGCCGTGAACGATAAGTTTACCAATCATACTATCGTAAAACGAGGGGACCTTGTAACCCACATAGAGTGCTGAATCGACCCGCACCCCACCGCCTCCAGGAGGATGATACTCAGTTATTTGACCCGGTGCAGGACGAAAATCAATCGGGGATTCTGCATTAATGCGGCACTCAATAGCATGGCCTTTGAATGATATGTCGTCTTGTCTTTGAGATAAATGCTGTCCAGCTGCGACTCGGATTTGTTCGCAGACCAAATCCACCCCCGTTATCATTTCTGTCACAGGGTGCTCAACTTGAATTCGAGTGTTCATTTCGATGAAGTAAAATTCTCCGTCTTGATATAGAAACTCCAGCGTGCCAGCTCCAAGGTAACCTAGCTTTTGGATTGCACCAACGGCTCGCAAACAAATACTAGCGCGCAACTCCTCACTTAATAGCGGAGATGGCGCTTCTTCCAAGATTTTTTGATGACGCCGCTGAATGGAGCAATCTCTTTCTCCAAAGTGCACTACATTTCCGAAAGAATCCGCCATAATTTGCAATTCAATGTGTCGAGGATTAGGGAGATATTTTTCGATATATACCTGCCCGTTTCCAAATGCTTGTAGAGCCTCGCGCCTTGCCACAGAGAACTTACCTTCAAGCTCTTCTTTGTTTGAGGCAACTTGCATTCCTCGTCCGCCGCCGCCAGCTGCTGCCTTGATCAAGACTGGGTATCCAAGCTCTCCGGCAATACGAGATGCAGAGGAAAGAGAATCTACCGCCCCCTCACTTCCTGGCACCAACGGAATATCAAATTCATCGAATGCCTGACGCGCAGCCACCTTGTCACCCATCATTGCGATATGTTGAGCCTTAGGGCCGATCAAAGTTAGACTGTGTGCCTCAATTATCCTTGCAAACTCTGCATTTTCTGACAAGAACCCATATCCCGGATGGATTGCTGTGGCTCCAGTGAGCTCCGCAGCAGCTATAATCGCGGGAATATTGAGATAGCTATCCAGAGGAGCTGGCGGACCTATGCAAACCGATTCATCCGCTAGACGAACATGCATCGCTTCAGAATCAGCGGTCGAATGAACGGCAACCGTGGAAATCCCCATGTCCCGGCAAGCCCGATGAATCCTAAGAGCAATTTCCCCTCGATTTGCGATCAGAACTTTTGCAAACATCGGCACCTAGCCGACTAACGCCAATACTTCGCCATATTCGACTGGGCTTGCATTGCCCACCAACACTTGCTCGACACGACCACTTCGCGGTGCGCCCACCGGGTTCATAGTCTTCATGGCCTCAATTATAAACATGGTATCCCCGGCCTGAACATCATCGCCAACGTTAATATAAGGCTTGGCGCCTGGTTCAGGCGCCAGATAAACTGTGCCAACCATCGGAGCAGTTACTGCACCTGGGTGTTCCATCCCCACTTCATCGGTTAGCGCAATCGCCGGGACTGTATCAGAAGTGGGGTTACTAACAGAGGCAAGTCCGGGATTAGAGGACAATCCCAAATTACTCCTCGAGACCCTTACCCGTTCTCTGCCACTTCCCAATTCTATCTCGGTCAGGCCCGTTTCCCTCAACAATCCGGCTAAGTGCCGGATCAGCTCGTCATCTATATGAATCTTTGCCACGGTTGCCTTCCGAAAGGTTTATTGCGTAACAGTCAAAATACGGTGCATAGCACGTAAACCTAGAACATAGCTGTAGCTCCCAAACCCACATATCATGCCCCTCGCAGCGAGTGAAATATACGAGTGGTGACGAAACTCCTCGCGCTGGTGAATGTTTGACATGTGAACCTCAATCGTAGGCACCTCAACAGCCGACAAAGCATCAAGCAAGGCGATAGATGTATGAGTATAAGCCCCTGCATTTATCATAAGGCCGTGAGTATTATCGCGTGCCTCATGGACCCAGGTCACCAACTCACCCTCGTTGTTACTCTGTCGGCATCTAACCGACATTGACAAGAGTCTGCCCTCACTTTCGCACAGAGCCTCCGTATCGGACAAGGTCTCCGATCCATATATCGTTGGTTGGCGCACCCCCAAAAGATTTAGATTGGGGCCGTTGAGGATCAAAACTTTGAGCATCATTATATACCAAGCCCTTTATAACATGCTGACGCGTCGGGAGCGAAGCCGAACTCGCCTAGGCTTTAACCCCTTGACGCCTAGATTTCACGTGGCCAACCTTGTCACAATTATAACTACGTACCGTGACCGAGATAGTCTATCCATACAATTGGAAGCCGGAATGACTTTTAAAACAAACGCAAGAACTCTTGATGGTGAATTTCAAAACTGTATGAGCAAAGGTGCAATTGACAAATCAATCTAGGCACATGGGGACTACAGAAAAACCCTTACAGCACAGACCAAAGTGGACCCCGCCAGAGACTGTATATGTCGAATTTTTTGATAAAGCCAGTTCCCTTGCAACGTCAGAAATTAAAAATAAGCGACCATTCGAGTATTATTGGCACACAACATGGTTAGTGAATGACCGTCACCAACATCAGGTGGCCGCCAACGATGGTTGCGAATCACGCACCAAACACCCATATTACTTACGCTGAGGTTCAAACACCAACCCCATAAGATCAAAATCGGCGTCATGCTATAGGCCACTGCACTATGCGTATAATGATCAACGGTGAGTATCATGATTTTGAAACTCCCATTTCTCTGAGGACACTACTTAAGCAATTGGGATTAGATCAGCGCAAAATCGCTGTTGAGCGGAATCGGGAGCTCGTGCCGCGTACCACATTTCAGCACACGGATCTTCTTGATGGCGACACACTTGAGATTGTTCACTTTATAGGAGGAGGCAATGCGAGGCCGAATCTATGTCAAGCCGGAAATATTGAGAAAAACAAAGACTGTTGGACCGTTGCCGGTCGGCAACTTCAATCGCGTTTGATAGTAGGGACCGGAAAGTATCGTGACTTCGAAGAAACTTCGGCAGCAATTGATGCTTCAGGCGCAGAAATCGTTACCGTCGCTGTCCGCCGCGTCAATGTAACAGACATCGGCGCACCGACATTGATGGACTACGTTGACCCAAAGAAATATATCTACTTACCCAATACGGCTGGTTGCTTTACTGCCGATGATGCCCTCAGGACACTCCGCTTGGCACGTGAGGCAGGCGGCTGGAGTTTGGTTAAGCTTGAGGTACTTGGCGATCAAAAGACACTTTATCCTGACATGACAGAGACTTTTCGCGCGGCGGAGGTGCTGATAAAGGATGGTTTCGAAGTAATGGTGTACTGCAACGACGACCCAATCGGGGCTAAACAACTTGAAGAAATGGGTTGCTGTGCAGTAATGCCAGCGGCTGCGCCAATCGGCTCGGGACTCGGCATCCAAAACCCCGTAAATATTCGATTGATAGTAGAAGCCGCCAAAGTACCGGTACTCGTGGATGCCGGTGTCGGGACTGCTTCTGACGCAGCGGAAGCGATGGAGCTAGGTTGCGACGGTGTCCTAATGAACACAGCAATTGCGGAAGCTGACAACCCCTCGCAAATGGCACGTGCTATGCGCTTGTCGGTTGAGGCAGGTCGGCTTGCTTATCTTGCTGGCCGCATGGACAAAAAACTGTACGCTGACCCTTCTTCTCCACTGGGCGGCCTGATCTGAAGTAAATTCTTGGCCTGACACGAAAACATCCCCCAACCGGGCGCTTAGGGGAAAGGCTTATGCAAGACCCCTCTCTCATATCAACGAGGTACGATAACGTCCTAACTATTTGGTCGCATCGCCAACGATGAGGAACGGCCGCGAAGCATGTATAGCGCACATAACAGAACTGGGTCTTCACTTTGACCCGCATCGGGACACATTTCCTCAATCAATAAACCACCCGCTTCTGGAACCACACCTTCAGCGGACAGTGGATTCCAAAGGTCTTCTTCTCGCCGTGCCAAATCTGCTTCGACAGAAATAACATCCGGCTCTATCCCATGCACCTGAATGGACCGACCTAACGGTGTGTAATAGCGCGCTGTCGTCAATCGTAGGGCGCCATGCCCGTTACCAAGTGGTATCAAAGTTTGAATCGAGCCTTTGCCGAAAGAACGTTGGCCCAACACAAGTGCCCGACCATGATCCTTTAGTGCACCCGACACGATTTCAGATGCCGAAGCGCTACCCCCGTTAATTAAAACGGCGATGGGGCTTCCCGAAACAATATCCTCAGGATCTGCCGTAAACCGACGTATAACACTACGGTCCCGGCCTATTGTAGATACTATTTCACCTGACGCCAAAAAAGCGTCGCTTACCTTGACGGCTTGGTCGAGCAACCCCCCGGGGTTATCTCGCAGGTCAATTATTAAGCCACTCATGCGACTACCCAGTTTCGTAAGAAGCTCTACTATCGCGTTGTGCATTGATCGATAGGTTCGTTCGTTGAATGCGATAATTCGTATGTAACCAATATCACCCTCCAGGCGAGCCCTTACTGCCCGGATTGGAATTGTCTCGCGCGTAATTCTCACCTCTAAAGTCTCTCGAGCCCTGCCACGTACGACGCTTACCACAATTGTTGAACCGGCAGGCCCACGCATCTTTTTAGCTGCCTGCAACAATGTCATACCAAATACCGGCTCGCCATCAACATGACTAATCAAATCACCAGATCTAACTCCCGCCCGTTGTGCTGGGGTATCTTCAATAGACGCGATGCATTCAACCAATCCATTCGCGATGGTCATTCCAATGCCCCTTTTATTTCTGCCCGCAATTTTCCTGGCAACATGGAACTCTGGATAACGTGAAAAACAGCTACGTCGCAGGTCTAAACCAATGCCCCCAAACTCACCCCTCTTGTTTACCTGGACCCGTTCATAATCCGCAGGGGTTAAATATTTTGAATGGGCATCCAGTTCAGACATCATGTGTTGCAGTACTATGGTCATTCTGACGTTGGACGACTTTACGTCTGATACCAGCGACTCATTCTGCGCCTTTTGCACTCCGGCAAGAGCTCCGGCAACCAGTCGTTCTGGCGAAAGAGGCTTAATGTATTCGCGACGGGCTAGCCCGAACACTTTAGCGAATAAAGCGAGCTGTTGGATACGTTCGTCTGAGTCCTGCCGGCTCGAAGCCTCTTCAGGGAGGAGGTTTGCAACCAAGTTAATTGTGGGAATTCATGTACGA
>PTKD01000062.1 GCA_002938115.1 Alphaproteobacteria bacterium MarineAlpha9_Bin7
GTAGATACAGCTTAGAACTTTTTCATGGATAGAATAGTATGCAATCGAGGTTGCACTGGCTAACAATACGCCCTGATCCCATGGGTAAACGGATATGCCTGCTTTAGTAAAGCGACGACAGTTTTTGTTGGGAATGACAAGCGCGGGATACCTCGCCGCAGCTGCTCCACACGTCGCCCTATCAGCCATCATACCTTCAAGTAAATCCGTGCTACTGGTCGTCGATGTTCAGAATTGTTTTCTGCCGGGCGGCACGCTTGCAGTAAACAGAGGCGATGAGATCATCTCGATTATCAATTCTCTGGGACAGAAATTCAAAAACGTAATATTTACCCAGGATTGGCATACGCCCAACCACGCTTCGTTCGCATCCAGCCACCCCGGTAAAAAACCGTTTGAGACTGTCGAGCTATCGTATGGCAATCAGATTTTGTGGCCGGACCATTGTATTCAGGAAACGGATGATGCGAAGCTCGCAAGCGGCCTGAATATCCCTCATGCGCAACTAATCATTCGAAAGGGATATCACAACGAGATAGACAGCTATTCGACCTTCGTAGCGGCCGACGGGAAAACGAAAACTGGGCTAACTGGCTACCTGCAGGAACGTGGGCTAAATGATGTTTACGTATGTGGACTAGCCACAGATTTTTGCGTTGGTTGGTCGGCAATTGATGCCCGCCGTGCAGGGCTAAACGTTTCGGTGATCGAGGACGCCTGCCGGGGCATTGATCTCAATGGGTCACTTGATGCCGCCTGGGCTTCCATGAAAGAACATGGCGTAAAACGTATTCACTCAAGCGACATCATGTAGAAGACAGATAGGCGACCAATATCCGAGAGCACCGATTTCACGGTTCATCCGGCGGCCAACGGACCCTTGATTACTTGTCCAGGATACTCACCTGTGGAAACTCCATTTTCTAATGTAACTTGGCCGTTGACGATGGTATACGCGATGCCCTCCGCTTTTTGCACCAAACGCCTCGCACCGCCCGGCAAATCCTCCTGCACAGTGGGAATAAGAGGCTTAATCTCGTCTGCATCAAACAGAACCAGGTCCGCCGCGTAATTCGACTTTATAAGGCCCCTGTCCGTCAGCTCCCATGCCGATGCATTGTCGTAAGTCAACATACGCACAGCCTCCTCGAGGGAAAAGGCCTGCTGCCCCCGCACCCAATAATTCAGCATATGTGTCTGCAACGAGGCCCCCATTTCTTGGCACACGTGGGCACCCGAATCCGAGAACGTAGCTAGAGTGCGGGGATGCTCCAACATACCACGGACATGTGCCGGCTCCTCGTTTACCAAAGGTTGTACAAAAATTTGGTCCTCATTTTCCAAAACTAAGTCCAGCATCACCTCTACGTGATGCTGTTTGCGGACCTTGGCTATATCATCCACCGTTGGATCATCCCAATCAACGCCTTGCATGACATACAGATTACCGTAATCGGGTTTACGCGGATCAGTGGTAGCAGCTCCACCTCCTTGAAAAACGTTGTCGCGGGGCTTCATGAGACGTTCTGCCTCAATCAGCCGACGCCGGACATCCGGATCAGCAAATCGAGATTTCTGTTCTTCAATAGTGAGGGAACGCACCTCTCTCCAGACAGGTAGCCCGTCAAACGGCAAATAAGACTTCGCCGAAAAAACCGCGCTAATGGGTCGAGTTGTCGCCTGCCCCCATATATGCCCTCCCTCAGCAACCACTTCATCTATAAACTCCGTCTGACTCTGCCACGGGAGTGGATCATCACCTTGTTTAGTTGAAGAAACGCCGAACATTACCGGCCTACCATTGTCGAGCGCTATTTTTCGCAGTCTTTGCAAAAACTCCTTATAGGCAGAGCCAGATGATATATCCGGCCCGATTTGAAAGACGCCGGCATTCATCTTTGCCATAGAGGCCACCATTCGATCGATCTCGTTCCATCCAGCGATTCGGCTGGCTACTGGCGTGCCGTCAGGTGTAATATGGGTTGTAGCCCGGGAAGTAGAAAAGCCCACCGCGCCAACTAACAGTGCCTCCTGCACAGCATTGGCCATACGATCGAGATCTTCTTCATTCGCAGCTTCGGTTAACGCTCTTTCACCCATAACGTACATACGCAACGCCGAATGGCCGATGTATGCACCGTAGTTCAAGCCCTTTGGCAATCGTTCCACATTGGCCAAGTATTCCGGGAAGGTTTCCCACGTCCAATCGATACCCGCCATCATGGCGTCGGTGGGAATATCCTCCACCGCTTCCAAACACCGAGCAAACCATTCACGGTCATCCGGCCCACAGGGCGCCAAAGCAAAACCACAATTTCCCATCAACACTGTCGTAACCCCATGCCAGCAGGAGCAACTGCCCAGCGGATCCCAAGCAACCTGAGCATCCATATGTGTATGACCGTCGATGAAGCCGGGAGCTACAATCAACCCATCCGCATCAATTGTGCGTCTCGCGGGCTCCCTAATTTTTCCTATCGCATTGATACGCCCATCCTTAATTCCGACGTCACCCTGGTACCGAGCCACACCCGATCCATCTACCACCGTTCCATTCTTGACCAAGAGGTCTAAACCCATAACTTCCCCCCAAATTTAAACACGTAGACCTTACCTCCTCATTCCGCCCAACGCCACTACCGGAGAACGGAACCCTCCAAATTTCTGTAAGAAAAACATAGCCACATGGTTGAATGCGGAATGTATTTATCATGGCGACTTGCTTGTAGGTTAAAGCTCGACAACTTCTGGGTGCCACCCTTGGAGCATTACAAAGTTTCTGGTGAAGAAACACGCCCAATACATACAATCGCATTCTAGCTGATACCAACCGGCATTCTCTTTGCGTTTCGTCCCGCCTTCTTGCGTTCATGTTTCCTTAAAAGTTTTTTCCGAATTCGGATCGCCTTTGGTGTCACTTCAATTAATTCATCATCGTTTATAAATTCCAGAGAGTACTCAAGCGTCGTCTCAATTGGTGGAGTAAGTAAAATATTTTCATCGCTTCCTGCTGCTCGAATATTTGTCAGCTGCTTTCCTTTCATCGGATTCACGACCAAATCATTTGCGCGCGTGTGCTGCCCCACGACCATTCCTTCGTATACCTCGCTGCCTGGCGAGATAAAGAGTCGGCCCCGTTCCTGAAGATTGAATAGGGCATATGCAAGTGCCTTTCCACCCGCCATTGAGACCAGTACTCCGTTGCTCCGGTTACCGAGTTCCGCATCCACCTTGCAACCATAATGATCAAAAGCATGGTACAAAATTCCCGTCCCGGACGTGACAGTGAGGAATTCAGAACGAAAGCCAATTAGTCCACGTGTCGGGATTAAATACTCGAGTTGCGTCCGACCTCGACCATCCGAAGTCATATCGCGCAACTCTCCTCGCCGTTTTCCTAATCGTTCCATAACAGCACCTTGGTGCACGTTCTCAACGTCAACGGTCAGGATTTGCCAAGGTTCGCAAACCTCACCGTCCACCTCCCTCAAGATTACTTCAGGTCGGGATATTGCCAGTTCATATCCCTCGCGCCGCATAGTCTCGACAAGGATGCTAAGATGCAGTTCACCTCTTCCAGAAACCCTAAATTTATCTGGGTCACTGGTTGTATCCACCCGGAGCGCCACGTTGTGAATGAGTTCGCGAGCAAGCCGTTCACCCAAGTTTCGACTGGTAACAAACTGTCCGTCACGACCCGCAAAGGGAGAATTATTCACTTGGAATGTCATTGTGATCGTAGGTTCATCGACAACAAGTGCAGGAAGAGGTTCAATTTTTTCGGGAGCACAAATGGTGTCAGATATGTTCAGGTTACCAAACCCCGTGAAAGCCACAATTTGCCCGGCAACTGCTTCCTCTTTTTCAACTCTTTCAAGGCCATAGAATCCAAAAATTTGTGAAATTCTTTCAGCACGTGCGTTCCCGGCAGCGTCAATCAGTGCAACCGGAGAATTCGGCGCAATACTTCCGCGCTGTACACGCCCAATTCCGATAGCGCCAACGTAGCTCGAATATGTCAGTGCACTAACCTGAAGCTGAAATGGCCCTTCCCGGTCAACATTGGGTGGAGGTACGTAATCGGTGATCGCCTGGAAAAGTGCAGTCATGTCTGACTCTCTTTGATCGGCGGAGACGGACGCCCAGCCTTCAAGCGCTGAACAATAGATCACGGGGAAATCAAGCTGCGCATCATTTGCATCCAACCGGACAAACAAATCAAATGTCTGATCCAACACCCAGTCAGGTCGCGCACTGGGACGATCCATCTTGTTGATTACCACAATAGGACACAGTCCCATCGCCAGCGCCTTACGTGTAACGAAGCGTGTTTGCGGCATGGGGCCTTCCACAGCGTCAACCAACAACAAAACAGAGTCCACCATGGATAAAATCCGCTCAACTTCGCCCCCGAAATCGGCGTGACCTGGTGTGTCGACAATATTGATATACGTGTCACCCCACTGCAGTCCGGTATTTTTCGATAGAATGGTGATACCCCGTTCTCGTTCCAATTCATTCGAATCCATCACCCGCACACCAAATTGAAGGGCACGACCAAGAGTGCCAGATTGATCCAACAATTGATCGACAAGCGTCGTCTTCCCGTGATCTACATGAGCGATGATGGCAATATTGCGGAGTCCGAAGGATTTTTTGGTCATCGGGCGGCCGGATTAAAAGGTTCAAAAAAGTAGAGAACAACAGACAATGGAACGAGGGGGAAGCACTGTTGTATAGAATGTCTCAGACTATTAAGCCAGTGTTTGGTTTTCAAAAAAGATTAAAAGTTGTAGAGAAAACTAACTTGGTTTTTGTAAAACATGATCGATAGTGCTCGTGAGAGGATTCGTTAAATGCGATGTGAAATAGTGGCAATTGGCACCGAGCTGTTGCTTGGCCAGATTGTAGACACAAATTCATCTTGGATCGGTGAGCAGTTAGCGCTAAGCGGCATTGATTCGCATTTCCAAACAAAAGTTGGTGACAACTTCAAACGTATGGAATTCTGTATCCGCCAGGGCTTGGAGCGCAGCGACGCATTGATTTGTTGCGGTGGGCTGGGTCCCACGCAGGATGATATCACCCGCGACGTGATATCGCATATCATGGGCGTAAATTTAGTTCGCGATGAGTCCATCGTTGCGAAGATTCAAGAAATGTTTGAATCCCGCGGGCGGATCATGACCGATAACAACCGGCGACAGGCAGATATTCCAACTGGCGCATCCCCAATCCCCAAAATGCCAGGAACGGCGCCTGGCCTTTATTGCCCTATTGGAGAAAAGGTGATCTATGCGGTGCCTGGAGTCCCGTATGAAATGCGCGAAATGATGAAGCATTTCGTACTTCCCGACCTTCAGAAACGATCCGGTCAACGGGCCGTTATACGAAGTCGAGTCCTACGAACTTGGGGAAACAGTGAGTCGGGTCTTGCGGAAGTTCTCGCGGACCGTATTGAACAGTTGGATCAAATCGGAAATCCGACACTTGCATTCTTAGCTAGTGGCATTGAGGGAATAAAAGTCCGAATTACCGCCAAGGCGACCGACGAAGCAGATGCTCTGAGCATTTTAAGTAAAGAAGAGACACTTTTGCGAGCGTTGCTGGGTGACATCGTATTCGGCATCGACGACGAGACGATAGAAACCGTAGTACTGGAGAAACTGCGAGCCAAGAATTTGACGCTAGCAGTTGGAGAATCCTTAACTGGAGGAACAATGTCTTCACGGCTAAGTAGCGTAGACCCGGAGATGAATATTTTTAAGGGCGCGGTAATATCGGCACCCCAAACGCGGACAACGGGTGTACGTCGCGCACTGAAATCAGCTGGGTATGCGCGCGAGAAATATGGCACCGAGGTCGGCATAGCAGTCGTAGTTCCAGACCCATCTGAATCCCGACCAAGAGGCACTGTTTACCTTGGCATAATTATTGGAAACAAAGAGTTTTCTGACGAAGTCGCACTTCCAGGAGACCGGGACCGTTTGAGAAATTACGCAGTTATCAGTGTGATGAATTACTGCCGCAAACTTCTATCCTGAGACCACGGGCTAGAAATCAGTTATAGACTCAGTGACGTAATACACGCCCAGACCGAACACCCGTATGTTCGTCATCAAGAAGGAGCGTTTTGCCATTGCAGATAGTTGCTCGGTAACCGTTCGCCCTCTGGACAAACCGCTTTGCACCTCCTGGAAAATCATGCACGATTTCCGGCATGCGTTCTCCCAAACGATCAATGTCAATGACATTGATATCGGCACGCAAACCGGGAGCTATGGTGCCTCGGTCCGCAACACCGAGAACCCGTGCCGGCGCTGATGTGATCCGCCTAACTGCTTCTTCCAGCGAGTACAACTCTTCATCACGACCCCAATGAGAAAGCACAAAAGTTGACCAACCAGCATCCATGATCTGGCTGACATGAGCGCCAGCATCTCCGAGCCCCGGCATAACGAACTCGTGTGATAGGACCCGTCTCAGAGCTTCAAGATTTTGATTAAAAAAACGGACAGTAAACAAAGCCCGACCATCACTTTTGTCAGATAATCTGAGAAAAGTTTCCACGGGATGCTCACCTGCCGCATCTGCCAATGCTTGCAAACTTGATTCCCGACCCCCAGTATATTGCGGACGCTCTGAGTCTCCGAGCCACACAATATGTTCCATGCCGGTTAGTCGCCAAATGTCGCCATATTCAGCAAGCGTTTCAACCTTCGCCGACTCTATCAACTCGCGGCGGGAAGTTTCACCTCGGATTGTCACCAAGCGTTCGTTCAAATCCATTCTTCCGAGACGTTTCCAGGGCTTGGAACGCCAAATCAAGTTACACTGCAACCCGGTAACAAATCCACTGCCTCTCGGGATAGCAATCGCATTGACATCTAGGCCTTCGGCCCGCATTTCGGACACGGCACTACATATATTATCGCCATATTCGTTAGTTGGCCCTGCCGTCATGCTAAACAAAACTCTGCCACCCGAGGCACGAGCCTCCTTCGCAAGCAGAGCAATTTCACCTTCGAAATCGCCGCGTAGATTATTGACACTTTGCATCAAGCCACCCTCTGAACCGATGGCCTCCGCTATTTGAACGAGCTCTTCATGCTCCGCGTGAGTACCAGGCACATGGCGGCCATCCGGAAGACGATGGAACAACAGACGTGACGTCGAGAAACCCACCGCACCGTCCTTTACAGCCGCTTGTGCAATCGATGCCATTTCATGACGATCCGCAGGAGTCGCCTGCTCTTCCACTGCACGTTCTCCCATCACGTAAAAACGCAGAGCACAGTGTCCTACCAAACCGGCAACATTTATTGCTGGAGCCAAGGTCTCAACACTATCAAGATATTCTCCGTAATGTTCCCAATTCCAGGGAAGCCCCGACAAAATTGCGTCTTTCGGGATATCCTCCACCGCTTCCATCATACCCGCCAACAACTCGCGATCTCCCACACGACAAGGAGCAAAAGTAACGCCGCAATTTCCCATCAGTGCAGTGGTGACACCGTGCCAAGAGACGGGGGTCAACATTGGATCCCAACCTATCTGTGCGTCAAAATGGGTGTGTAAATCGACAAAACCAGGAGTAACAATGTTATCTGTCGCATCGATTTCTTCGAGGCCCTTACTCGATACGAGGCCGACTTTGGAGATGCTGTCCCCATCCACCGCAATATCACCGAGCCTTTGAGGCCCCCCCGTACCATCGATGATGGTTCCGCCACGGATCACCAAATCATGTGCCATTTATTCTTCCTCAAGTCCGCCGCACAAAATAGCTATATCGGAGAACAGTGCAAACTAGAACCGATTTAGATTTAATCGGGATCCCACTGCGTAAATCTACTAAATTAGCCAAGCACGCTGGGTTTTATTTGGCAAAACGTTACTATATGCCTTTAACCCAAGTACTGCGCGGCCAAGGATTCCATTAGATGCCTTCACTGGTTACCTCACTCGATATAATTTCCGTGCTTTGGTTTTTCGGTATTTGGACCGGGTACACCTTAATAGCAGACAGTAATCGACTTCAACACAGGTCAGTGTTGGGAATAATGAACGAGCATCGCCAACGCTGGATGCAGGAAATGTTACGTCGCGATATGCGTATGCTAGATGCACTCCTTATCAACCATCTACAGAGCGGTATCGCCATGTTTGCTTCAACAAGTATGCTAGTGGTTGGTGGTCTCGTTGCATCTCTTGGAGCAACTGAGAAAGCTATCGCCGTTCTCTCTGCACTTCCGTTCGTTGGAGAAACATCCAGGCTAGAATGGGAGACAAAAATATTGCTGCTTCTTTTAATTTTTGTCTTCGCTTTCTTTAAGTTTGTCTGGGCCTATCGCTTGAACACATATTGTGCGGTCCTTATAGGTGCCGTTCCAAGCAGCACCGAGATAGATGTAGCTGCTAAGGACCAAGCACAACGTGCTGCGAAGATCGCGAATCTTGCTGCACGACATTTCAATCGTGGCTTACGTGCATTTTACTTTGCGCTGGCAGCACTCTCTTGGGTAATTCATCCTGTCGCCTTTGTAATTGCGACGACATGGGTGGTAATTGTACTCTATCGACGAGATTTCCGGTCGCGGTCACAACAAATCATTCGTGGCATTTAGTGAGAAAACTCTGGTACAATTTTTGTATAGCGCCCAGTTCACTTAGTATTCGGGAATGCGTGCACCGTATTTGTTTGTGGGTTCTCCTTTCCCAACACCAAGTCGCCGGACACGTAATTGCGAGGGTGTGATGATTTCTAAATATCAATCTCGTCGGCGTGTGCTTCAATATTCCGTGGCTACGGGTGTTGCTATGATTGCTGCGCCCTACATCAAAACCGCTCGGTCCGCTGGAAAACTGTCTTTAGGGGTCTGGGATCACTGGGTGCCAGGGGTGAACGACGTTCTTCAAAAAATCTGTGAGGACTGGGGATCGGCCAACGGCGTTGAAGTAAATATGGATTTCATCACCTCTATTGGCAACAAGCTGCTGTTGACAGCTCAAGCAGAATCTCGAGCCAAAACCGGCCACGACGTCTACTCCTTACCGGTATATTATCCATCTATGTTTCGTCGCTCTCTTGAGCCGGTAGACGATGTAGTTACGGATATCATTTCGGCTTACGGACCTTTGGCACAATCCGCATATTTTCTAGCTCAGCTTGACGGAGTTTGGCGCGCCGCACCATCGCCAACAGCTTCCCCCAATCTCGCCAGTGTATCCAGACTAGACCTGTACA
>PTKD01000063.1 GCA_002938115.1 Alphaproteobacteria bacterium MarineAlpha9_Bin7
CCATTTAAGCGCTACCAAACAATCCGAAACAGCTGCCGGAAAAGGGCTTTCCGGGGCCAATCTGTACCCTACAGATACACTTAGACACTCCGAGGCGCGAGTAAGCCCACGTACACCTCTGTCATGGCTGTCTAGGCTGCCAAGAACCCATCCACCGCCATGGTAATAGATAAGGATTGGGTGGGGGCCGTCTCCCTTAGGTTTATACACCCGCGCGGCCATTGGTCCAGCAGGACTCGGGATCGTGATATCCATTACAGACGCCACCTCATCGTAAGGACCATAGAAGCGCTTGGCCCGATCATCGGTGATTTCGCGCGCCTGCGCCGGCGGCACCGTAGTTTGATCTGGGTAATCAGCAGCAGCTAAATCACTAAGCAAAGAATTTAATTGCGGATGTATGTCCAAAATTATTCTCCCTGGCCAACGCCGCCCCTAGTGATGCTAGGCGCGATCGGACAAAAGTTATAGACTTGCGTTTCTTAAACTCGGCACAACGCCGAGCTCTGGGATAACGCGACAAAGCTATGGCTGGCAACGAAAAACATCATCTCGCAGCGTGGGCAGCTGCGGCAAAACGGGACTTGAAGGGGCGTTCTCTGGAAAGTTTACCTCAGCGAACGCCTGAGGGTATCGACATTAAACCCCTTTATACTGCAGAGGATCTCTCGACCCTCCAGCATCTCGATACACTACCCGGCATACCGCCATTTGTGCGAGGACCACGTGCCACGATGTACACCGGACGGCCATGGACCATCCGCCAGTATGCCGGCTTTTCCACGGCTGAGGAATCAAACAAATTTTATCTGGAAAATTTAAAGTCAGGCCAAAAAGGCCTATCAGTGGCATTTGATCTTGCCACCCATCGAGGCTACGACTCCGATCATCCTCGGGTCGCTGGAGATGTCGGCAAGGCAGGCGTCGCTATCGATACGGTCGAGGATATGAAAATCTTATTCGACGGCATTCCACTTGACCAAATAAGCGTGTCGATGACCATGAATGGGGCGGTGCTTCCCGTTTTGGCTGGTTATGTGGTAGCAGCCGAGGAAAAGGGTGTCGGACAGCCCGAGTTAACCGGGACTATCCAGAACGATATTCTGAAGGAATTTATGGTTCGCAACACGTACATTTATCCGCCTGAGCCCAGTATGCGAATAGTTGCGGATATCATTGAATACACGGCCAACCATATGCCGCGATTCAATTCAGTCTCTATTTCCGGATACCATATGCAAGAAGCTGGGGCCACCACTGTCCAGGAGCTTGCCTTTACGCTGGCCGATGGCCTTGAATACGTTCGTGCCGCCCTCGCGCGTGGCTTAAACATCGATGACTTTGCCCCGCGTCTATCATTCTTTTTTTGTCTTGGGATGAATTTCTTTATGGAAGTTGCCAAACTGCGTGCGGCGAGACTGTTATGGTCAAATCTTATGGAACAGTTTTCCCCAAAAAATCCAATGAGCCTGGCACTACGAACACATTGCCAAACATCAGGAGTCAGCCTTACGGAACAGGATCCGTACAACAACATAGTACGTACGACGATTGAAGCAATGGCAGGGGTGCTAGGTGGGACACAATCACTACATACTAATTCGTTTGACGAGGCAGTTGCACTCCCTACCCCTTTTTCCGCTCGCATTGCACGCAATACCCAATTAATCCTGCAAGAAGAAGCAGGGGTAACAAATGTCGTAGACCCCCTTGGTGGCAGCTACTACATTGAGTCCCTGACGGCTAGCCTAGCCACGCAAGCTACCAACTTGCTCAGAGAAATAGATGAAGCAGGTGGCATGACAAAGGCCGTGGCGGCTGGCTTGCCAAAACTCCGCATTGAGGAAGCGGCGGCGGCGCGCCAGGCCCGTATCGAGCGTGGAGAGGAAGTCGTAGTCGGTGTCAATAAATATGATACCGGAGAACAGCCGCCACTTGATATTCTCGAGATAGATAATAGCGTGGTCCGCGATGCTCAGGTCAGCCGGCTTAAAACGGTTCGAGCAAACCGAGATGACGCCGCTTGCCAAGATTCGCTGGCCGCGTTGACCAAAGCCGGGCACAGCGGGAAGGGTAATTTGTTGTCATTATCAATCGAAGCGATGCGAGCACGCGCAACCGTGGGCGAGGTATCGCAAGCACTAGAAAGCTGCTTTACTCGTCATCACGCGACTACGCAAAGTGTCTCTGGCGTTTATAGTGCTGGCTACAGGACAGACAAAAACTTCAAGCGTATCCAGGAGAAGGTGGCAACCTTTGCTGAGAATGAGGGTCGTCGACCGCGAATGTTGGTGGTCAAACTCGGACAGGACGGACATGATCGCGGCGCCAAAGTAATTGCAACTGCATTTGCTGATATAGGTTTTGATGTTGATTTGGCTCCTTTATTCCAAACCCCAGAAGAGGCCGCACTTCAGGCCGTAGAGGCCGACGTCCACATAGTTGGCGTTTCTAGTCAGGCAGCCGGGCACAAAACGCTGGTACCAGGATTAATAACCGCACTAAATGATCTTGGCGCCAACAACGTACTGGTTGTATGCGGTGGCGTGATACCGTCAAAGGACTACGATTTTCTAAAATCTTTTGGAGTTGCTGCGATTTACGGACCCGGAAGCAATATCCCACAAGCGGCCAGTGAGATATTAGAGCTAGTTCAGAAACAACGGCCAGTGGCATAATCGCCGCCGAAGAGTTGTGGTACACAGTTCAGTTAGTAACGCACGATGCGCCGGGAAGCAGGTGTTTTGACCAACAAAGTTCCCAAAGAAATATCGGAAATGGCAAACAAAGTACGGTCAAGTGACCGCCGCACAATTGCGCAGGCTATCACACTTATTGAATCAACTCGCCCTGATCATCGCGCGCTTGCAGAACAGTTATTATCGGACCTGCTAGGTGATACAGGCAGGACTATTCGGCTCGGCATTTCTGGACCTCCGGGCGTAGGAAAATCCACGTTTATTGAAACATTAGGGCTTTATGTGATCGAGAAACGACACAAACTCGCAGTACTGACCGTGGACCCTTCCAGTACTCTTAGTGGCGGTTCGGTACTTGGTGATAAAACTCGTATGGAACGACTAGCACGCGAGAGCGATGTTTTTATCCGGCCGAGTCCAAGTGGTAATACGCTCGGTGGAGTTGCTAGACGCACCCGAGAAGCAATGCTGGTCTGCGAGGCCGCGGGTCACGATATAGTGATTGTGGAGACAGTTGGCGTTGGTCAGTCTGAGACCGCGGTTCGTGATATGGTTGACATGTTTATCTTACTTACTCAACCGGCAGGTGGAGACGAGCTACAAGGAATCAAACGTGGGGTTGTGGAACTGGCTGACCTCCTCCTCGTAAACAAGGCTGACGGAGAACTCTTGACCGCAGCTCAGCGTACCCAAACTGAGTATAGCAATGCACTCCAATTGCTGCGACCTGCATCACCAGATTGGACCACACCAGTACTCACCTGCTCAGCTCTGTATGAGATCGGCATGGATGCAGTCTGGGACACAATCAACGATTATCGCATGATGATGTCCAAAAACGGGGCACTGCAGGAGCGCCGTCGAGAACAGGCCATTGCCTGGATGTGGGCTGAGGTCAGAGAAGCGTTGAACGAGCAATTTAGGGCCTCGTCAGTTGTTGCGGAGAAAATAGAAGATCTTGAGACACGGGTTGCAAATGGCAGCTTGGCCCCAGTGGCTGGAGCACAGGCATTGCTGGCTGCTTTTTCCGGAGATACTCAGCTTTGATCTTGACCAAAATCGATTGTTCGCCTAGAACTTCGCGCCGGAAGTTAACGGAACCCTGACAGCATCATAGTGACCTAAAACACAGGACTTAATGCAATGGCTCGGCGCTGCGATCTAACTGGACGAACAATCCAAAGCGGCAACAACGTAAGTCACGCGAATAACAGGACGCGACGGCGTTTCTTACCCAATTTACAAAACGTTTCACTGTACAGTGAGGCTCTGCAACGTACAGTTAGGTTCCGGGCAACAGTTTATGCAGTTCGCTCTGTGGAACATCGTGGTGGCCTTGACGCTTTTCTAAAAAAGGCGTCCGACGGGACGCTATCTCTTCATGCCCAGCGTGTTAAACGACGGATTCTTAAGACAGCGCCAGCATGATATTGTCATCTGGTCACACAGGTCAATCCACCTCTAAAAATTCAAACATCAATAAAAGGGTTCGTTGGCTAGAGCTGTAATTGTCATCGGACACAAGATAAACGAACAGCTTTCCCAACGGGTCACGCCGCACAGCCAAGCCCTCAAAGTTATCGAGTGGCACCGGAGGGCCCAGCTCGATAAATAGCCTCGGCTGAAGATCCGCACTAGCTATAACGCTCACAACATCCAGCAGCATAAGACGGGCAGCGACACCGCGACGTTCGTTGTAGCCCCGCTCGAGAACAAGTATCCGACACTTGTCCAACCGCACCGCGTCGCTTGGCCTAAAATAGCCGTCATATGGATAACTCAACGACTCCGCCTGGACGCCATCAAATATCCACCCAGACAAAATGTGGAAGGACGGTCCACTTTCGGCGATAGCTAGCAATCGCCCACCGTCCAAAGTTATTAGCGCTTCAATACCTCTATTGTACGGTAAATTTGTAAAAGTCGAATTTATGCGCAGAGAACGCGCAATGGCATCCACATTCGAGTACCGCCACAGTCTATGCACTCGCTCAAAAACAACGATAAAATCACCGCCAGGAAGACGAACCAGGGCTTCGGCATCCAGCCAAGCCTTGTCTTCATTTTGTCGCCCATTCAGGTGCAATATAGGACTTAGCTCTGCGCTATTTAGAGAAATGAGATCTCCATCAGTGCCATAAACGAGTAGGGCTTTGAACCACCAACCACGATCTGAGATGGCGACTAACTCTACACCATCACCACTTATGGTCAGCCCAGACAAACCGCCGAAGCGAGGGTCACGCGACCTAAGTTCAAAGCCACCTCTAAAGACCAGCGCCCCCTCAGTCGCCTCGAACCACACGCCAGGCTTCACTGAAATAGGATTTGCAAACACATCAACTGATTCAGCGTTTACCTCAAAGGCCAAAAATGAGCACACCCACACAACGACTACAAATGCAGAAATGTTTCGCAAACGGGGCAACAGATTTATCAAGCCCTAGCTAAACGTCGCCCTGCCCTGCCAGCATTAGACGGGATTTCTTCGTCGAACAATTCGGCAAGCTTATCGGTCATCGTGCCACCCAATTGTTCGGCATCTACAATGGTAACTGCACGCCTATAATAACGCGCAACATCATGTCCAATACCTACCGCAACCAGCTCCACACAAGAAAGCTTTTCAATCCAGGAGATGACCTCTCTCAAATGTTGATCGAGATAATTCCCCGAGTTGACCGAAAGTGTCGAGTCGTCCACTGGTGCTCCATCGGAAATCACCATTAGTATCCGGCGTTGCTCCTGTCGACCCAACAATCTCTCATGCGCCCAAAGCAATGCCTCACCATCTATATTTTCCTTCAGCAAACCTTCACGCAGCATCAAACCGAGGTTGCGTCGGGCCCGGCGGTACGGCATGTCCGCTGTTTTATAAATAATATGGCGAAGTTCGTTGAGCCTTCCAGGATTAGTTTTCTTGCCTTCCGAAAGCCAACGTTCTCGAATGCGGCCACCCTTCCATGCCCGAGTGGTGAACCCCAAAATTTCTACCTTCACGCCACACCTTTCCAATGTGCGAGCAAGGATATCAGCACTCATTGCAGCAACTGTAATTGGCCGTCCGCGCATGGACCCCGAATTATCTAAGAGTAGAGTTACCACGGTGTCGCGGAACGAGGTCTCCTTTTCAAGCTTGTACGATAAGGGGTACGCTGGATTCGCTACTACACGGGCAAGCCTGGCCGTATCGAGCAGGCCTTCATCTAGGTCAAACCGCCAAGCCCGAGTCTGCTTTGCAAGTAAACGGCGCTGTAGACGATTTGCAAGGCGCGTTATAATCCCCTGCAAGCTCGTCAACTGCTGATCAAGATGAGTCCGTAGACGCGTAAGTTCATCGGCCGGGCACAGGTCGTTGGCATCAATTATTTCATCAAACTCTTCACCATATGCGTGATAACGTCGGGCGGAGTTAGAACCTTCATATGGCGGCCTCCAGGGCTCGTTTTTTGGATCCGCCTCCTCTCCGTCAACGAGCTCACCATCGGCGGCGAGCTCCGCCTGGAGTTCATCGGAGTCGATAGCATCAACATCAGACTCGTCTATGCCGTCGGCCCCTAAAGTATCAACAGTAGTATCCGAATCGTCACCTTCCCCCTCACCGTCCCCATCAACAGCATCTTGGTCGTTTTCCGTGTCGTTTGCATCAGCATCGAGATCCGATTCATTTTCATCTTCATTTGCAAACGCAAGATGCGCTATCATACGTCTAGTCAACTTGGAAAAATCGCCTTGTTCCTCAATTGCCGCAGCCAGATCGTCGCAATCCGCACCTATTTTTTCTTCCAGCCATGGGCGCCATAGATCAACCATACCGGATGCAGACGGTGGCGGTTCTTCGCCCGTAATTCGCTGACGAACCAACAGCCGTACCGCCTCAACAACGGGCGCTTGATCACGTTCGCTAACCTGATCGAAACCTTTTTCGCGACACCGCGCTTCGAGCATAGCTTCCAAATTGCGCGCCACGCCTTTCATGCGCCGAGCACCCAACGCCTCACAGCGCACCTGCTCCACTGCATCATATATGGCACGAGCTGACTCCCCTGGGGGACATCGCGAGGAGTGCACTTTTACGTCATGGTGCCGCAAACGAAGCGCGAGTGAATCACCAATGCCTCGGACCTGCGCAAGATCTTGTGCAGTAGCGTCGCGTGGAGGAAGCGGTAATTGGGTGCTTTCGCCATCCGCCATGGCGGCATTGGCACTAAAAGTAACGGTGAGCTCTGGTGTCCGGGCGATCGCGCGCACAGCCCCACCAACGGCCCGCTTAAAATTATCAGTACGGTCGGCCGTGGAGTTGCCCATTATTTAACTAACCAAGAGCCGCCGTAGCAGCTGACTCCGGTAATTCCTCGCCCATGCAGCGCTGATAATATTCGGCTATCAATGGTCTCTCTAATTCGTCGCATTTGTTCAAAAACGTGGTCCGAAACCCAAACGCTACATCATTAAATATTTCCGCATTTTCAGCCCAAGTAATAACGGTTCTTGGCGACATAACTGTCGATATATCGCCATTCATAAAACCCGAACGCGTCAGCGCCGCAACGTCTACCATCGCAGAGATCTCTTTCTCGCGCTTCTCGTAACTACTCGAGCTTAACTTTGACTTTACAATTTCGACCTCTTCGTCGTGGGCCAAATAGTTGAGCGTGGCCACAATATTCCACCGATCCATCTGACCCTGATTTATCTGCTGTGTCCCATGATACAGACCTGACGTATCCCCAAGTCCAATCGTGTTTGCAGTAGCAAAAAGACGGAAGGCAGGATGAGGATGTATTATTCTGTTCTGATCCAATAGCGTCATTTTTCCGTCCACCTCTAGGACACGCTGAATGACAAACATCACGTCCGGTCTACCCGCGTCATATTCGTCGAACACAAGAGCAGTGGGAGACTGCAGTGCCCAAGGCAACATACCTTCACGAAATTCTGTTACCTGCTTTCCGTCGCGAAGGACAATTGCGTCCTTCCCGATCAGATCAATACGACTGATGTGACTGTCGAGGTTGATGCGGACACAGGGCCAGTTGATTCGCGCTGCTACTTGCTCGATATGGGTGGATTTTCCAGTACCGTGATATCCTTGAATCAAAACTCTGCGGTTATGGGCAAAACCAGCCAATATTGCGAGCGACGTCTCAGGGTCGAACCGATACGATTCATCGACGATGGGCACATGTTCTTCAGACTCCGAAAACGCCGGAACCTGCATATCACTATCTATACCGAAAGTTTGGCGCACCGATATTTTGATATCGGGCTGACGAGCAACAGACCCATTCGGAGCGTCAGGAGTAATGATTGCGACCATGAATTACTATCCTGTTTATTTTGAAGATGACCCAGCGTTGTTCATGCCGCTACATCGTTTATAAGAAGATTGTACGACTCCTGAATGGCAACAAACTTTTTCTCTGCGTTTTTACTTCCACCATTGGCATCTGGATGGTGTCTCTTAGCCAATAACTTATACCGGGCTTTAATAGTCTCAATAGATACCTGCTGGTCAAGCCCCAATTGTGCCAATGCCGCATCACGTGGCGTATGCGGGCGCGTAACTGACTCAGTCCCGACAAGGCCCAATGGATCGTCAAAGCGGCTGATGTTTGGCCCAGCTCCTAGTGGCCAACTCGGACGGTCCCAGACCGTGTCACGCCTTCGAATTTCCTCAATCTGAGCCTCATTCAGCCCGGCAAAAAAATTCCATGTTTGATTGTACGTGCGAACATGATCGAGGCAAAACCAGCGGAATTTACGGAGCTCCACTCGGGAACGGGGAGCTCGATACTCACCCTCTACATTACAACTAGGCCATTCGCAGATACGGTGTTCCGAATCACACTCGGCACTACACTGCAAGGCAGCAACAAGACTAGGATGGTTACGTGACATATAATTAATATGCGCGACTTGCCTGTTACTGGCAAGTTGCTCAGATGCAATCAAACATTGACATCCGGTGCCCCTTAGAATGTAAATCTAAAAGTGCATACAAGATCTCTAAGCAACAACAAAGGAAGTCATGTCGGTAGCCAAGACAATTGAGCGTAAGCTAACCGAACAACTCCGACCCCAATCGTTGCTGGTCGTCGATGAATCACACCGGCACGCCGGCCACTCCAGTGCACCGATAGGTGGGGAATCGCATTTCCATGTCGAAATTACTGCGGAAGTCTTCAACAATCTTAGTCGGGTGGCACGACAAAGATTGGTGTACCGGGTCCTAAACGATGAACTCGCAGGACCTGTCCATGCACTATCACTCAATACCGCGACACCGGCCGAGGCAATAGCGAATTCTCTCGACCTTGACGCCCAAAAAAATAAATAAATACCGAAATCACACCTCGACAACAGCATAACCCAAACACCTCTTGATCTTATGAAATAAAGGATATTCTCCGGGCCTTTTCACAAAATTACAAAGTGCTATGCTTAGCCCCAACTGGAGAGGTATCGAAACATGATTCGCTACGAGAAACTCGATGGGCCGTTCGGCCGTTCCGTGTATG
>PTKD01000064.1 GCA_002938115.1 Alphaproteobacteria bacterium MarineAlpha9_Bin7
ATCAACCGAAAGGTTATCACCAACGGCGACCCGAACATCAGCCACCTTTCCATCTCGTTCGGCACATAGAACGTTCTCCATTTTCATCGCATCCACAACAACCAACTCTTCACCAGCTTTGACCAAATCCCCAGGCTGCACAGCGATTGTCACCACACGGCCAGGCATCGGCGACAATACATAACGAGACATATATGCCGGCATCTTTTTGGGCATTTTTGCCATCAACGCAGCGGCTCGCGAGTCGCGGATCACAACGTCAGTTTTCGTACCTCGATGCGTAAGGCAATACCCTTCAACTAAACTGTCGATTTGAACATACACCTTACAGTTATTCACGGTCCCCGCGAATAGAGGTGATCCAAGAATCCAGACTCCGCGAACTTGCAGAAAAGCGCCTTCCACAGAAACGTCACAGCCATCACCAGTAGGAGCAATGGTAATTACAAGCTCTTCACTACCTATCGATACTACCCAGTCCTTACTCGGATGATAGCGACCATCATCTATTCGGCCCGATATTTTCATCCGTCGCGAAATTTCAGACATATGCGCCACAGCGGCAACGGAGACTAGGACTTCTTGTACTGCCCTAGTCATCGCAGCTGCCTGAAAGCCATCTGGATACTCTTGATTGATGAAATCAGTGGTGAGTGACCCTTCCTTAAAACGAGGGCAATCCAACACAGCACTTAGAAAAGGAATGTTGTGTGACAACCCACGAATTACGAATGAATCCAAAGCCGTCACCCCCTGTGCAATGGCCGCCTCACGGTCAGGGCCATGAGTAACAATCTTAGCTATCATCGGATCGTAAAAGACGGATACCTCATCACCCTCCTCTATCGCATTTTCCAGGCGAACTGAATCCGATAAAACAGGTGGTCGATAACGAGTGATTCTCCCTGTCGATGGAAGGAACCCGCGCTCAGGGTCCTCTGCATAAACACGCGTTTCAATCGCCCAGCCTCGAATTCCAACATCCTTCTGTCGAAATGACAAACGCTCACCAGCCGAGATACGAATCATTTGTTCCACTAGGTCCAGACCGGTAATCAACTCAGTTACTGCATGTTCGACCTGAAGACGGGTATTCATTTCCAAAAAATAAAATTGTTTGTCAGCTCCGACGATAAACTCAACCGTTCCAGCAGAGTAATAATTGACCTTTCTAGCCAACTCGACGGCCTGCTTTCCCATTGCAGCCCGAAGATCCGAATCTACAAAAGGGCTTGGCGCCTCCTCAATCACCTTCTGATGACGGCGCTGGATCGAGCACTCTCTTTCGTTCAAGTGAACAATATTGCCGTGTGTATCCCCTAATATTTGAATCTCTATATGTCGTGGTCCTTCGATGTACCGCTCTACCAACAAACGGCCATCTCCAAAACTAGCCAGAGCCTCGCTTTGCGCCAGAGAAAAACCTTGTCGTAGGCTTTTCTCGTCCCGTGCGACTCTCATACCTTTACCGCCACCACCGCTACTCGCCTTAATCATTACTGGGTAGCCAACATCTCGCGCTATTTCGATCGCTTGGTTTGGACTTTCGACTTCTTCCAAATAACCGGGGATTACATTGACACCAGCCTCTAGCGCAATCTTTTTTGACTGAATCTTATCCCCCATCGCAGTGATTGCGTCAGGTGATGGACCAATAAAGACCGCCCCTGAAGTCGTCACAGAATGTGCAAAATCACCGTTTTCTGATAGAAACCCATAGCCTGGATGAACGGCCTCTGCCTTAGTCTGAGCCACGGCGTCAATTATTGCATTCCCTACTAAATAACTCTCACTAGCGGCGGCCGGTCCAATCAGCACGGCCTCATCAGCCATTCGTACATGGCGCGCACTTGCATCAACGTCAGAATAGACAGAGACGGTCTTAATACCCATCCTGGTCGCCGTCTTTATAATCCGGCACGCTATTTCTCCGCGATTGGCTATCAATATTTTACTGAACAAAAATGATCTCCAGATGTACTTTAAGAATACTGAGAAAGACGCGTGAAACGCACGTAGGTAATGTCTAATGAAAATTTACGTAAAAATGTCAGGTTTAGATCATTAAATGCAATACCTCATAAAGCGATCACGATACCGCTACCAACATTGTTAAAGTAATAATCAGGCATAGCTCCATGTTAAGGATAATAAATAGCTGCAGAAACAATTATTGCTCATGGGCAACTCCTGCAAAAAATTCCCTTGCAACCCAAGTGCACGGCCCTGACCGTTGGCTCGGCATGCTAATATTGTTATCAGCCGCGTTACTAATTCTTGGTTGGCTTACCCCTATTATGACGGTGAGCCAATTGATGTTCTTAGAAGAACAGGTTTCGATACTTGATGGCGTCCTCACCTTAGCACGTCATGGTGAATTGTTCTTGCTTACGATCGTGCTTGTATTCTCTGTGATATTTCCGGCACTTAAATTATTTTTTTCTTACCTTCTCTGGTCCCGCGTTGATGTGAATGACAATAAATTCCGAAGTCGCTTAAGAATGATAGAGGGGCTCGGAAAATGGTCGATGACAGAGGTCTTCCTCGTCGCCTTAGTGGTAGCAGCCGTCAAAGTGAGTGTGATAAGCGATATTCACCTACACTGGGGCCTGTATTTTTTTTCAGGGAGCATCATATTGTCAATGTTCGCGCTTGCACGACTCAGTGTTCTTGCCCATCACTTGCAAGACAACAAATAGGTATAGGTTATGTGATAGTCCCGTTATCTAGACAACGAAAGACCCGAACCTGAAGGTTTTTCGGCGTGGTTCTCTTCCACTAACGCCTCACAAACTTTCTCCATTCTTACTACAACGGAATGTTTCCATGCTTCTTCCAGGGATTCTGGAGAGTTTTCTCACGCAATAGTCGCAAGGAGAGACATATCCGTCGACGTGTATCTCTGGGCTGTATTATATCGTCGATGTAGCCACGCCTTGCCGCCATGAATGGATTAGCAAATTTCTCGCTGTATTCTTGAGCTTTGATTTTGACTTCTTCTGGGTCATCCAAAGATCCGCGAAAAATAATCTCAACTGCACCCTTCGAACCCATTACTGCAATTTCCGCCGAAGGCCACGCATAGTTTACGTCACCACGTAAATGTTTGGAGCTCATGACGTCATAAGCACCTCCATAAGCCTTCCGGGTGATAAGCGTAACCTTTGGCACAGTCGCCTCAGCGTACGCGTACAACAGTTTTGCACCATGTTTTATAATTGCCCCATGCTCCTGAGTTGTGCCAGGTAAAAATCCTGGAACATCCACAAACGTAATAATCGGGATATTAAAGCAGTCACAAAACCGCACAAAACGGGCGCCCTTCCGCGAAGAATCGATATCTAGACAACCGGCCAACACCATCGGCTGATTGGCAACGACACCAATAGTACGGCCCTCCATCCGCGCAAAACCGATTACAATGTTGGCCGCGTAATTTGGTTGCAACTCAAAAAAATCTTCCTCATCAACAACCTTTTGGACAAGCTCCTTGATATCGTAGGGCTTATTGGAATTGTCTGGCACCAAACCATCGAGTGAGGGCTCGGCGCGATCGATGGGATCCTGAGTCGGCCACTCAGGTACTCCGGAGCGGTTCGAAAGTGGAAGAAAATCGAAAAATCGACGGGTGGCCGTCAATGCCTCGACATCGTTCTCGAAGCTAAAATCAGAGACACCGGATTTTGTGGTATGAGTAGTGGCACCACCGAGTTCTTCGTGCGAGACCGTTTCGTGGGTCACGGTTTTAACTACATCTGGCCCCGTCACAAACATGTACGAAGAATCTTTTACCATAAAGATAAAATCAGTCATTGCGGGAGAATAAACCGCGCCACCCGCGCATGGCCCCATAACCAAGGAAAGTTGTGGCACCACGCCTGAGGTCAGTACATTCCGTTGGAAAACTTCGGCATAACCTCCAAGTGATGCTACACCTTCCTGTATTCTTGCCCCTCCGGAATCATTCAACCCTATTACAGGTATACCCACTTTAATTGCCTGATCCATAATCTTACAGATTTTCTCCGCGTGAGCTTCACTAAGGCTGCCACCAAATACTGTAAAATCTTGACTAAAAACGAATGTTGGTCGGCCGTTGATAGTACCGTGTCCAGTCACCACACCATCTCCAGGCACCCGCCGCTTATCCATGCCAAAATCGTTGGAACGATGCTCGACAAACATGTCATATTCCTCGAACGAATCTGGATCGAGCAAAAGCTCCAATCGTTCACGGGCGGTGAGTTTTCCTTTGGCGTGCTGAGCATCAACCCTCCGTTGACCGCCACCTTCACGGGCTGCTGCTCGCTTCTCTTCTAGTTCCTGAATAATACGTTTCATACCAACATCATCTCTCAATAAACGCCATGACCTATGTTAAGGAATAACATTTCTATTACGTCGGCTCGAGATTACTCCTAGTTGAGGCAACATATTGAGCTTATTTAAACAATTCGCCAATTGGGTCACCTGCATTCACCGCTGCTCGGGTAGGGATCATGGCCAATGCTTACCCTCCAGTATCGAGAGAAAGCTGTTTCATGCTCACCAGCATGTGCTCAGGCAACGGAGCGACGAAACGTAGTGCTTCACCATCCTTTTCTGGTAGCTCGATAGAACGGGCATGTAAATGCAGTCTTTGCTCTGCCGGTAGCTTACTCAAAAAAGATTTCCCCCCACCGTACTTACCATCGCCTAATATCGGAGTCCCCAGCTCCACACAATGGACCCGCAATTGATGAGTGCGCCCCGTTTCGGGATATAATCCGAGCAACGCAGCTAAAGACCCGGACCGGTCCAAGACTTGATACCGCGTCCGTGCCGACTTCCCAAGATCAGAGACCGCAGTGACCCGCTCTCCTCTAACACCCATCCTTTTCGATAGCTCGTTCTCTATTGTTCCAGTTTCGGGAAAAGGAACGCCGACCACGATGGCCCAATACGTTTTCCGGATCGCGCCCGTTTTAAACGCATTTCCAATCCAACGTGCAGTTTCCGCCGTTTTTGCCAACAGCAGTACACCGCTAGTGTCCTTATCAAGACGGTGCACCAACTTCGGTGGCAAATCGCTTTCCTTAACTAAAGCACGGGATAGCAAATCAACGTGTCGACGCTGCCCCGTGCCACCTTGAACAGGAAGTCCCGTCGGCTTGTCTATCGCAATCAATTCATGATTTTCAAATAAAATACGCGACCGAAGAAGTTGCGCGTCCTGCTGCTCAATCTTTGAATTGAAATTCGGGGACCGCGGTGCCGGGCTAACCATGGGCGGAATTCGAACTCGTTGGCCAGCTGTTAGCCTAAGATTGCCGCTTACGCGTGCACCGTCCACCCGGATCTGGCCCGTGCGTAAAAGTTTTTGAACCAAACCATAACTAAGATCTGGAAAACGCATTGCCAACCATCGATCTATTCGGGTTGCAGCGTCGGAGACCGATACTTTTACCGTTTGGACACCAGTCATGCGACTAAACCACGCACCAGAATTATACCCGCTATTAGACCTAGCACTGACAGAAACAGCGAACCAAATGCATAGCCCCCTGCCGTTACCCAGGCACCACGTTCCATAAGAAGTAGTACGTCCAAAGAAAACGTGGAGAAGGTGGTAAAAGCTCCCAACATTCCAATTGTGAGAAATGCCTTAAGTTCGGCGCTTGGCTGCCATACTAGTGTTCCAGCTTCGTACAGTGCGCCCAAGATGAAAGACCCTACTACGTTCACAATTAAGGTCCCCCAAGGGACATTTGATCCCAGCCAAGAAGAAATCTGGATCGACACAAAGTAGCGCCCGAGCGCACCTAATGCCCCACCAAACGCGATTGCAAGAAGGAGTTTCACCAGACGGACCCCAAAAGTTATAACACAATCTCTGCGACCAATTCTTAGCCAACAGTTTGCAAACACACCGAATAGCAAGCCACCCTACCAATATCCGTAGGGATAGGATATGACGCAACCGCTTTTAGTCCTTCTCCTCAGAGCGCCGATCTTTCTGCGCACGTAATCCTTCCCAATGTTGCAACCGTTTCTTGACCTCTCCCTCGTAGCCCCGAGTACTTGGCGTATAGAACATTGCCCGATCTAGTCCTTCAGGGAAGTAGTTCTGGCCAGAAAATGCGCCACTTTCATTATGATCATAGGCGTACCGCAATCCATACCCGAGGTCTTTCATCAACCGGGTGGGAGCATTTAGAATATGCTTCGGGGGCATGAGCGACCCTGTTTTCTGGGCGGCGGCCATAGCTGAGTTAAATGCTCTATAGGACGCATTAGATTTTGGCGCAGTAGCTAAAAAAATTACACATTGGGCCAAAGCTAGCTCCCCTTCCGGGGAACCAATAAATTCATAGGCTTCCTTAGCAGCCAACGCCTGCAACAAAGCCTGCGGATCCGCGAGACCAATGTCCTCACTAGCAAAACGTACCAAACGTCGTACTATGTACAGTGGTTCCTCCCCTCCGACCAACATGCGTGCAAGCCAGTAAAGAGCTGCATCGACGTCTGATCCTCGCAAACTTTTGTGAAGTGCGCTAATCAAATTGTAGTGGTTGTCTTGACCCTTGTCATAAAGCGGCGCACGCCTTTGCAGCGCATTGGCGAGGTCAACACTGTCTATTTTGGTGTTTTCAGGAAACTCTAGCAATGCTTCCACTAAATTGAGAAGGTATCGGCCATCTCCGTCTGCCATAGCCTTCAAGCTTACTCGTGCTTCATCAGTGAGCGGCAAAACCCGTGCTGTTAATAGTTCCCACGCCTCAAGAATTTTCTCCAGAGCTAGGTCGTCAAGTCGATGTAGAACGAAAACCTGGCACCGCGACAACAAGGCGGGGATTAATTCGAATGATGGGTTTTCCGTAGTAGCTCCAACTAGAGTAACTGTGCCATCCTCAACGTACGGCAAAAAAGCGTCCTGCTGGGCTCGGTTGAAACGGTGAATTTCATCCACAAACAGGATGGTACCCCGACCGTCAGAACGGCGTATACGGGCATCGGTGAATAACTTGCGTAAATCACCAACCCCTGAAAAAACCGCCGATAAAGAACAAAATTCCATTTCTGTTTGATGTGCTAACAAACGGGCGATAGTGGTTTTCCCGCTTCCTGGCGGTCCCCATAAAATCATTGAGGTTAGTTTCCCCGCCTCCATCATGCGCCCAATAGGGCCTGAACGCCCGATCAAGTGATCTTGGCCCACGACTTGAGCGAGGCCTGTAGGCCGCATCCGATCTGCTAAGGGTCGCGTGATGTCTGCGTTCGCCCCTGCCGCCTCAAACAACGTCGCCATCACAGAGTAACAACCACACGCATCAACTTACCGCCCCTGTCGATAACAACTCGCCATTGGCCCTTCTGTTTACGCAGTACAGATATCAATTCCTCAGTGGTCCCAATTACCTTACCATTAATTTCAGCCACGATATCACCGGGCCGAAGCCCAAGCCTAGCCCCATACCCCTGCCGTACCTGAAGCACAATTACACCAGTCTTATGCGAGTCGACATTGAGCTCTTGAGCAAACGCCGGCGACAGGTTGCCCACCACAGACCCAGCAAGTGGGTTCTCCCCTATGATATTCCTAATATCGCGCGCGGGTAGCTCTGGAGGCGCAATAAGCGCTACTTCCATATCGGTTTCATGCCCATCTCTCAAAACTTTCAGATATACACTCATCCCGATTGGCCGAGTAACAAATCGAAAACGGAGACCCTGCAGATCAAATACTTCATGCCCGTCAACCGAGGCGACTATGTCTCCAACACGCAAGCCGCCAGCATATAATGGGCTGTCAAAATGCAGTTCGCTGACCAACACACCCATTGGCCTCGTTAAACCAAGAGAAACGGCTATATCTTGGGTCACAGCTTGTCCCTTCACGCCCAGCCACGGCCTAACCGCACGACCACCCGAGACAATCCCATCAACCACAACCCGCACTAAATTAGACGGAGTTGCAAATCCAATACCGATCGACCCACCGCCTCGAGAATATATCGCAGTGTTTACTCCAATAAGTTTTGCATCGAGCGTGACGAGTGCTCCCCCGGAATTTCCTGGATTGATTGCTGCATCTGTCTGAATAAACGAACTTAACTCCGATAACCCAACACTTGTCCGCGCCAGTGCTGAAACGATGCCACTAGTGACAGTCTGCCCGACACCGAATGGATTTCCAATCGCAAGGACTAGATCACCTACTTCAATCCGATCCGAATCACCAAATTCTACAAATGGCAAAGGCCCTTCTCCGGCATCGACACGAAGAACGGCCAGGTCCGTGGCTTCATCCGTACCAACTATTTCCGCTTCAAATTCCCGACGATCGTAGAGAACCACAATAATTTGATCGCTGTCTTTAATTACGTGATTATTGGTCACTATCATTCCACCGGCTTCGATGATCACGCCGGAGCCCAGAGAACTCTGCATTCGCTCCCGTGGCAATCCAAATGGGGCCCCATCAAAAAACCTCTCGAAAAATTGGTCATCGAATAGGGATGCACGCTTCCGAGCAATTACACGACGCGTATATATATTAACGACAGCGGGGGCAACTTCGCGAACCACCGGCGCATAAGACAATGCTAACTGTGTCCGCGACTCCGGAACCAGTCTCTCGTCAGCACGCGTATCTGCATGGTCAACATGGGCCAGGAAAAGCCCTAGAATATAAAGCAGAGTTCCGTACCGCCACTGCCTTATTCGATTTGATGTAAGCCAAGACATTTTTCAAATGAACCACTAATGCCGATCAAGCATCACTTAAACTTGAGCGATACAGGAGCCAATGTCAAAACCCCGCACCCAAGACTTTTACTCAGACATCGAGACAAATTGACTGCGCTAGGAGTCAGAAATCACGTCTTTTCGCCATTTTTCCATGCACTACTTCATCAGCACCTGGCAACGCACAGTGGGACCGCGCTCACGTAATAAACGAATTAGATTGGATTAGATTCATGCTGACGAGGCACTATCAAAGTCACCAGAACCGATACTTCTTAAGCCGCGACTTCAGCGGTCTCCTCTGTATTTTCTGCCGCAACCGAGGGCCCGGAATCTTGACCTTTCGCCTCCGGATCTCGGTCAACCAGTTCAATGATCGCTATTGACGCATTATCGCCAAACCGAAAACCTGCCCTAAGTACTCTCAGGTACCCGCCCGGGCGTTCCCGATAACGCTCGCTAAGTATCGTAAACAGTTT
>PTKD01000065.1 GCA_002938115.1 Alphaproteobacteria bacterium MarineAlpha9_Bin7
CAAATAGCGACGCTCTTCTGATATTTTATGAATTCCAAAGTAGCAGTTCAGGGGCCGTGATAATCCGTTACCAAGAAGGGGGCACCCAAGACGACGACTTCAATGGAGAGCTCAGCATAGTTGGAATTTTTGAGAACGTATCTGATTTTGAGAATGTGAACGTAATTTAACCAGACAAACATGTCGGGTTTTCAATATCCATGTTTTGGACGAAATATCAGACTGATGCTGCAGAAAATAGGAGGAGGGGCTTTAAAGAGAATTAGTAGGACCACTGACGCTGAAAATTTGGATCGTCACTCACAAATTCATCTGACATTCCAACGATGACCCTGGCCAAAAGTTCGGTTGTTTCACTATCTATAGACGGGAGCGTTACCGGGTCAACCACTGGCGAAACATACGTTGTCTCGATGTTGGCTGACTCTGTTTTTATTGGCTCTCTGTCCACAGGGACACGAGCAACCGGTTCGGGCTCCTGTGAGGCGGCTACCTTGGCAGCAACATTTATTGGGGGCTCCGGTAATCTTGGATTATCGCTGTCATAGATATCAGTCGACAGTTTTGCGATTTTTGCTGCCGCCTCCGGCGCGGTTTTTAGAGCCACCAGCTCCTCTTCAACCCGGGTCAGTGTTTCTACGCGAACTAATTGTGATTGTACTACGGGCTCGGCCGAGAGTTCCAATGCCGTCGCCGATTGTTCACCTGTGGTTGGGGCTTTTGAAGCATCGTTCGGGTGCGATTTCACAACCTCGATTTGTGTAAAGTCGGGCTGTTCTTCTGGCTCGGTTTCCTGTTCGCTGTACTTACTTCCAGTCGGGAGAGAGGCCGTTTCACTTGTTTCGACCGCTTCGATGCCTAGGTCCCCCATGATGAATAACAATGTGTACGCAGCAATTGCAATCTGAGAGTTTGCGGCTGCGGCGTCTGATAGAGCGTTAATTTCCGCTGTTTCCCCGCTGAGCACATCAATCAACGATCTGGTACCCAAACGCCTCTCTTCGCGAGCCAATGCTAAAAATTCAGCAGCAATGTTTGCTTGATTTTCCAAGAAACCGGCGTTTTTGCGAGTAATCTCAAACTGTTCAAAAGTATTTTTTGCCTGTTCTTCGACCAAGTTTGTGGCGTCCTGTAGTTGATTGGACGTGGCTATGTAGTTGAGCTTACTGGCGTTAACACTGTTAAAAGCCGCTCCGGCCACGTTGAAATTATATTTCAACTCAACTTTGGCAATCCATTCATTGGTATCGCCCCTAATGCCAGACACGTTAGCTTTTTTCTTGCCGTCAAAAATCAAATTTAAGTCTGGCCGATATTGTGTGGCCTTTATTTGTTTGAGACTAACCCGAGCCACCTCCTCGGCACTTCGCAACGAGTTGATCTGGAAGTTATTTTCGAGTGCCAACTCCACGCATTCTTCCTTGCTTATTGGTATTCTGCTTACTGGTAGAAGTATATCCGGCAAGGCTTCCATATCAGCAGGCTCGTAGCCGAATACCGCCCGATACCTGTTGATTGCTTGGCCCAACGTGCCTTCAGCTAAAGTAAGACGAGCTTCGGCGCCCGCCAGTTGTATCTTTGCCTGTAACACGTCTGTCGACAGGCCTGCTCCCTTAGCAACTCTGGCGTCTTCCAGTTGCGCCTGCTCTTTGATGTTGGAAACTGACCGGCGCGCATACTTTTCGATTACCGACGACGAACGTAAATTAATAGTCGCGGTAACCGCTTCCAAAATAATCGATTGTACCGTTTGCTCTAAACTCAGCTTTCCCTGCTCAACCTGCAGCCGCGAGATGTGTATGGCGCTACCTTTTACATCCCACACATCCATCGGCTGGGTAATTGTCATGTCCGCCTCGCTGATAGCGATGCCGGTATCGAGGGTGCCTTCCGCGTTTTTTCTTGATTCATGGCCCTGCAGTGCAGTCAGGCTTACCTCAGGCCAATAAGCCTTTTTTGAGACTGCGAGACCCTCGCCTAATGAATCGACTACGGCCTTTGTCGCAAGTATTCTTTTGTGCGTCTTGACTAAATCTTGGAGTTGTTCAGTAAAAGTCTCAGCATAAACCGGCGTGCCCATAAACAAAAACAACAGGCACGGGAGAAAAATCCTGTATCTCATGAAAATCCCGTCCCCACGCTTTGAAGGAAGTCCACTTTCTGCTAACGACCCTTGGGTGGCGTATCATATGTGTTGTGGTTTGACAAGATTAGGCATTTTCTCACCAATAATAACGAGATGCGTCTTTCACGAAAGTGCAGTATTAGTAGTACGGCGATTGGCATATTGGTGCGCTGTTTTTGGCCGGATTTAGCAACATATGCCGCGGGAATGGTTGTCTAACACTTAGAAAACAGGACACCAAACATTTGCTTTCATTTCGCGCGTGACTCGATATTGGATGCATTGGTCTCTCCATCGACACATTTTACCGTTGCTTTTGAGTGTTTTTCCTATGATAGAAATTATTAAAATATACTTATCGAAACCAGTCGTTTTCTTTGAAATGGTAATATTGACCTTATTTGCCAATGTTTTTGCTCTGATACCTCCAATTTTCGTTATTCTCGTCTTCAACCGTTACATCTCCTCTGGAGTAAATGCGACTCTAATTACTTTGAGTATTGGCGCAATTATTTCTGTAATATTTGAATTTTTGTTCAGGAGGGCTCGACACCATTTTGCCGAGCAATTGGTGGAACAAAAATTTATGAATCAGGATAAACAAATATATGATTCCATAACAAAGGCCCAATACTTGCCAATTCACAGTGCTGATCCAAGCCAATTGAGATCCTATTTTGGGATGTCTGACACATTGAAGACAGTATATTCTGCCTCTAATCTTTCACTTTTCTTAGACGTCCCATTTGCATTCTTATTCATTGCGGCTATTTACTTCATTAGCCCAATGTTATCTATTATTACTTTAATTTTTATAATTATTACTTTCTTTCTAATAATGATTTTTAATATATCACTAAGAAAATCTGTTGGTGATGAGCAACAAGTAAGGAATATTCGGTCCCAACTGATCGATACGGCGATTTTTTTCCCTGGAACTGTCCGTGCCTTTGACACCACGGACTCACAAAATTTGGCGTGGGAAAAATATACCCACGTTTTCCAAAAAATTCGGAAATACGTATCGAACAGGCAAAACCGAATTCAAACGATAGTAAGGTCCAGTTCTTCCATCTTGACGATTCTCATAATTTCCGTTGGAGCCACGATGGTCACGAAAGGGGTCTTGGATATAGGAGTCCTTATAGGCGCGAACATTTTGGCCGCGAGAGCACTGCTACCAATTATCGGTTTGTCGCAGCAGGTTGAAAGCTGGGCAAGAACAAAAGAAGCAAACAACACCATATCAAGAATCAATAAAGTTCCGCTGATGAGTCCTGACGGGACGGGGATTAATAAGGACGCAATTGAGTTAGAACTCAGAGACATTAGTTTTACTTATCCGTTCGCACATCTTCCGATATTTGATCGGCTAAACATCACCGTGGGCCCAGGTGAAATTTTATGTGTATACGGCGGGAATGGTACCGGCAAAACTACCCTTGCAAAAATGTTGTGTGGGTTAATGTTGCCGAGTAGCGGAGATATATTTGTTGATGGAATAAATTTACAACAAATATCATCGACGTGGTGGTTCAACAAAATTGTGTATCTTCCTCAGGAGCCAGATTTTATCAATGACACTCTTAGGAATAATTTTTCCACGTACGATCCCGACTTAGGTGCCAACGATATTCATCAGTTATTGAAACGCGTGGATCTTCTGGCACTTACGGACGAAAACCCTGAAGGCTTAGATCAAAAGATCAAGAATAACGGGCGGAGACTTTCTCTAGGCGTGCGTCGGAGACTAGCGTTGGCGCGAGCTCTATGCCATGACGGCGTGTTAGCAATTTTGGATGAACCAACGGAAGGGATGGATCCAAAAGGCGCATCTATCGTTTATAACGTAATGAATGAATTAGTAGAACGTAAGTGCACGATGGTCGTATTTTCGCATGATCGAAATATTGTTCGTGGTGCACATCATTTTCTCAACCTTGGTGAGAAGAAAGTGCTTTCTTAACTTTTACAATTTGTATTTTTGTATTTCTAAAGGCCTTTCCGAAATGTGCTGGTCTCGTTCGTTTAGTAATATAGGCACCACCCGTACGTTTTGTGGGGAACTAACCCATAAAGGTATGGGCCTTGAAATCTGAATGTTTTGTGGTGGATGATCTTTAAATTGGATCCGGTCAGTATATTAGAATGAAATCCATAACGCGTCTTAGCATCGATATTGGCGGTACTTTTACGGATTTGGCGCTAGAAGTCAGTGGCAGACAGTTTTCCCATAAGCTTCTAACTACACCTCGTGCGCCCGAACGAGCGGTACTAGATGGTGCACGCAGCATTTTGGATGAAGCAGGAATACGGCCTGATTCACTTTCTCTAATTATTCACGGTACGACGCTTGCGACCAACGCAATCATTGAAAGAAAGGGTGCGCGGACTGCTCTGTTGGTGACAGAGGGTTTTCGAGATTCGGTCGAAATGGCTTACGAAAATCGATTTGAACAATACGACCTTGGTGTCGAACGTCCGAAACCTCTGGTGCCTCGTTATTTGCGATGGCCAGTGTCGGAACGTATGGGTCCGGCTGGACAGGTCTGGGCAGCTTTAGATGAGAATAGTGTTCGGGCATTATTGCCCAAATTAGAGGCGGAGAGAATCGAGAGTGTTGCAGTCGGTTTTTTACACGCTTACGCGAATCCTACCAACGAACGGCGTGCAGCTGAGATCATATCAGAGGCACGGCCGGATCTATCGATCAGTATTTCTTCTGATGTGTGTCCCGAAGTGCGAGAATATGAACGCTTGTCTACTACCTGTGCGAATGCATACGTACAGCCGTTGATGGCACGTTATTTATCAGAACTTGAGGCCGGTCTAAAAAGTATTGGAGCGGATTGTCCATTACTGTTGATGATGTCCAGTGGAGGAGTGACCACGCTTGAAACAGGAATCGATTTTCCGATCAGGTTGGTAGACTCTGGCCCCGCAGGGGGGGCGATTTTGGCTTGCGACATTGCTGCGATTTGTGGTGTTCCCAATGCCCTTTCATTTGACATGGGCGGTACGACTGCAAAAATTTGTTTGATCGACAATGGCGTGGCCCAAACTTCGCGAGGCTTTGAAATCGCACGGGCATATCGCCACAGCCGTGGAAGCGGTTTGCCGATTAGAATTCCAGTTGTTGAGATGGTGGAAATAGGCGCAGGTGGTGGGTCGATCGCGACAGTCGACGGAATGCGTCGGATTAACGTGGGCCCCGAAAGTGCGGGCGCGGATCCGGGACCCGCTTGTTACGGTCTTGGTGCTCTGACCGCTACCGTGACCGACGCTGATGTGCAGCTTGGTCGCGTGGATCCAAAATATTTTGCAGGCGGCACGGTTCGTCTTCTACCTGACAAATCATCTGAGGTGCTCTCAAAAAATATCGGTGCTTCGCTGGAGGTTAATGATGTCGAATCGGCTTGCATGGTGGTTGAGATTGTAAACGAGAACATGGCCAACGCCGCAAGAGTCCACGCGGTGGAGCGTGGTAAGGACATGACGGGCCGGGCTATGATAGCCTTCGGTGGTGCGGCCCCTTTGCATGCTGTGCGGATGGCAGAAAAATTGGGTTTGGATCAGGTGATAGTGCCTACGGGTGCGGGGGTCGGATCGGCCATTGGTTTTCTTCGTGCTCCTATTTCTTATGAGGTGGTACGTAGTCGTTTCACTCGTTTGAACGATTTTGAATTGAGAGCCGTCAATGAAATGATTTCGGATATGCAGACCGAAGCACGGCGGGTAGTCCGCCTTGGAATTACTAAGGGGGAGCTTACGGAGCGTCGTACGGCAGATATGCGCTACGTCGGCCAAGGCCACGAAATTAGTGTGCAAGTGCCGACACGGCCTTTAAGGTCGGCAGATATAAAATTATTGCAAAAAAGTTTTGATCAGTCCTATCAGCAGCAATATGGCCGTATAATACCAGGAATTGACATCGAGATTCTGAGTTGGACGGTCACGGTGTCACGTCCTATTGAATTGCCAAAGCTTGCTCCTGAGCCTGAGGTGCTGGTGACGCCATCAGCCAATAGCGTTCGCCAGGTTATCGACTCGGCAAGTGGGAAGGTGGTTGATTACCCAGTCTATGCTCGTGCAAAGTTAAAACCAGGAATGGAGATTAAGGGACCAGCATTGATTGTTGAAGACGAAACAACCACCGTTGTATCTCCGCACTTCGACGTCAACATAAACTCAGTCGGTTATATTATCCTCAACCGGCGAGAAACAGGTTAGTGACTACATGATGGCCCAGGACAGCAAATTATTATCGTTAAGACATCAGATTATGTGGGATCGAATGATTGCTACCGTAGAGGAGCAAGCACAAACTCTCATTAGAACGGCTTTTTCGAATACCGTACGCGAGGCGGGAGACTTGTCTGCTGGCGTGTTTGATCTCAAAGGCAGGATGATAGCGCAGGCGGTGACAGGTACGCCAGGTCATGTGAACGCTATGGCGGCGTCGGTGGGTCATTTTATTGCCAAGTATCCGCTTAAGCAGATGGAAGAGGGCGACGTTTACATAACCAATGATCCTTGGCTGGCAACTGGGCATTTGCACGATTTCACCGTCGTCACTCCGGCTTTTCGGGATGGCAAAGTTGTGGCCCTGTTCGCATCTACTTGCCACGTGGTGGATGTCGGGGGACTGGGCTTCGGGCCAGATGGGCGGCAGGTTTATGAGGAAGGTATCTATTTACCGATATTGCCGCTCGCGAAGCGGGGTGAGATGAATAAAACCTTGCTGGATATTGTGCGTGCAAATGTGAGAGAGCCCCTATTGTTGGAGGGTGATTTCTTTTCATTGGTGGCCTGTAACGAAACAGGATTGCACCGTCTTCAGGAAATGATGAACGAATTTGAATTAGATGAAATCGACTCTCTGTCGGATTTGATCCTTGAACGTTCGGCTACGGCGATGCTTGAGGAAATTCAAAAATTGCCTTTTGGTACATATCGCCACTCGATGAGAATTGATGGTTACGAGAATGAAGTGGATCTGGTGGCGGCCATGACTATCGGAAGCAATGGCATCGATGTAGATTTCACCGGCACATCGGTGGTATCGGAATACGGCATCAACGTACCTCTGCCATATACGCAAGCGTACGCCTCATTTGGTGTTAGATGCTTAGTAGGTCCGATGGTGCCAAATAATGCGGGGTCTCTCGGGCCTGTGCGAGTAAACGCTCCGCTGGGCTCAATACTTAACGCTCCACCACCATGTGCGGTAGCTGCGCGCCATGCTATTGGTCAGATGCTGCCAGATGTGATGCTTGGTTGTCTGGACCAAGCTATTCCCAATCGTGCTCCGGCTGAGGGCACATCCTGCCTTTGGAATTTTGTCCTTTATGGTGGGCATGGGATCGGTGGCGGAGGCTTTAGCAATGCCACCCCGTTCACAGTTACCATGTTTCACAATGGTGGCACTGGCGCACGTCCTGATAAAGACGGTTTGTCTGCTACATCGTACCCGTCAGGCGTCCGTAACACTCCGGTAGAAATTAATGAGTCCATTGCGCCGGTCCGAGTATGGCGCAAAGAATATAGAACTGATTCTGGTGGTGCTGGTCGATTCCGTGGCGGTCTCGGGCAAGTTATGGAAATCAGTAATGCAGAGGGCGCACCTTTTGCGCTGTCTTCCATGTTTGATCGAGTGGATCATGCTCCACGTGGGCGAGCCGGAGGTTCCGCTGGTTCTTGCGGCAGAGTTAGCCTGAAGTCGGGAAAATTGGTTCCACCGAAGGGTCGCACGCCAATCCCCGGCAATGAACGTCTTGTCCTTGAAATGCCCGGTGGTGGCGGTCATGGGTCTCCAATTGAGCGCGACACTGATCTTATTGAGATAGATCTTCGCGATGGCCTCGTAACCCGAGAATCTGCTGAACGTATATACGGTGTAACGGTGGATGAAAATGGGTTGGTCACACGACCAACCACCTCTAACTAGTAATTTAAGTTTGATACGTTGGGTCTTTGTCGTCGATAAGGCGAAGATATGAATCAAATTCTAGCTTGCCCGCCGGCTGTCCATCATGGGAGGTCAAGAACTCGTCCGTCAAGAGAGCAGCGCGTTCGCATACTTCTGCAGGTGGAATCACCAAATCACCGTTATTAGCCTGTGCCGCAACCTGTATTTCACAGGCGCGCTGAAGTCGAAACATTAGAATGAACGCCTCCTCTAATGTACTGCCACACGTTAGTAGGCCGTGTGTGCGCAGTACCATTGCATTCTTATTCCCGAGATTGGTGATCAAGCGTTCGCGTTCGTCGAGCTCCAAACTAGGCCCTTCATAATCATGGTACGCGATTCTCCCGTGGAAACCAGTCGCAGGCATACTTACCGGCAACAGGCCATCACGCTGTGCTGCAACCGCCATGCCTGCCACGGTGTGGGTATGAAGTACACAGTGAGCATCTTCGCGGGCGCTATGGATGGCGCTATGGATTACGAATCCCGCCCGATTCACCGGATAATTGCTTTTCCCGATAACGTTTCCATCGAGGTCAATTTTGATGAGATTGGAGGCTCTCACTTCGTCGTAACGAAGACCGTACGGGTTGATCAGAAAATGCGTGTCTGGCCCAGGGACCCTTAAAGTAATGTGCCCGTAAATAGTCTCCGTCCAGCCTAAGTGATCCAAAATCCGGTAGGCACCGGCCAGCCGTTGGCGCGACTGCCATTCAGTGAGGTTAACACCAGGAAGCTCGGAAGAATTTGATCGGTTCGCCATTAAATACGTGTCCAAACGAGGAAGGGTATTTGTAAGAGCAATGCAGGGTACGCGATTTTAAAGAACTGTGTATAGGGATCCAAGTAGAAACTAATCTTTGAAATCTCAGTCACTATTCTGACCAGATGGTCAAACTGACTAAAATATCCAGGGAAACTAATTGCCGTTCGATGTTCGACTTCTTCTCTCTTTCGGCACATACGAAAAGGAGATATATGTTCGCGTGACCGCTGGCAGAAAAGCAATCCGGTTGTTGGAGGAAACTAAAATGCACGATGACTCGATTCAAGCTGTGGTCGA
>PTKD01000066.1 GCA_002938115.1 Alphaproteobacteria bacterium MarineAlpha9_Bin7
ATGCCGGTGTTTTGTGGTAAATCGGCTCGGAACATCAGACCACGTTGATGCTGGTTGCGGCTTTCCGCAATTTCGACAAAAAAGTGATGCTGCTCCGAACCGGACTCTATCCAGATCTCTGATGTCTCAAATGCTATCTCTTCAGCCTGTGCTCTCTCAAGATCGAGTATCGATACTAGTAGCCAAGAAAAATATATAAACCAATCAAGATCGTAGTGTTTTTTTTTCATGTCTATCCCGTTTTACATCCCGCCATGAAAAAAGAGTCGACCGAAGCCAGGCATTACAAGTGCAAGGGTGCACTCAACAGAATTGATCGAGTGGCTACCACGATAGCAAGTCCTAGATGTTCCTGCACAAGTGAGGACACCGTCATATATTCCCATCAGCCTTTTGGGTTTGAATCCAGGCGTGCTAGCCCGCGTTCCAAATCATTTATGAGATCGTCGGGATCCTCGAGCCCAGTATGTATACGAAGCGTTGGTCCGGGTGGATCCCAGGTGGTTGCTGTCCGGTGTTTTCTAGGATCAGTAGGGATAATCAAACTTTCGTAGCCTCCCCAGCTATATCCCATTTTAAATAATTCCATGCCATCTAGCATCGCGGCTAATGCATTTTTACTTGTTGGTTGTAGAACTAGTCCGAAAAGCCCGCTGGCTCCTCGAAAATCCCTTAGCCAAAGGGAGTGGCCTGGCCCGTCAGGCAATCCTGGGTGGAGCACGCGTGCAATTTGCGTTTGTGTTTTTAACCATTCGGCAACCGCCAATCCAGTTTTCATATGCCGGTTCAGCCGGACACTTAACGTTCGCAGGCCACGTTGGCCTAAATAAACGTCGTCAGGACCCGGTGCTGCGCCGAAGTCAAGTGCAGCCCGCTGGACTCTTCCAAATGTCGATTCCGTGGTTGTTATGACACCGAGCATTGCGTCGGAATGGCCCACGATATATTTGGTCGCGGCCTGTATTGCCACATCAACGCCGTGGTCAAATGGGCGAAAAAAAAGAGGTGTTGCCCAAGTGTTATCTAACAAAACTACGCAGCCACGGGAATGCGCTGCTTCTGCAATCGCATCAATGTCTTGTATTTCGAAGGTCTGTGAACCCGGTGATTCTGTGAATATAACCCGCGTCTCCGAACGAATAAGATTTGAAATCTGGGGGCCAATGAGAGGATCATAGTATGTGGTCGTGACACCAAATTTAGTGAGGAAGCCATCGCAAAGTGCCCGAGTTGGGCCGTACGCTGTATCGACCATCAAAAGATGATCCCCAGATTTGAGGAATGCCGTTAGCGCAACCAAGATGGCACATTTTCCGGACGCGACAGCGATTGCGCGGTGGCCACCATCAATCTCTGCAACAGCATTTTGGAATGCGAAAGTGGTTGGCGTTCCAAAGCGCCCGTAGTATGTGGAGTCGTTGTCCGTTCGGTTACTCTGAGCGGCCTCTAGCGCTGCTACCGATGGAAATAAGATGGTAGAGACGTGATAAACTGGTGGATTTACGGCCCCGTGATTAGCTTCTGGATCACGTCCGGCGGTAACGATTAGCGTGTCTTGTTTCATGACAATATATTTACATTTTGATTAAAGTTAGCTGGATTCATTTGAATAGTTTTCCCATGTCATCTTCGGTCCACTCCCCTCAGCGTGTGGTTGAGGCGACCGTAGTTAGCGTGGTACCGTCATTTTCCTAAAACGAGCTTTGTTGTGACTGGACAATACCATGCCCGAAACAAAAATATCGCTTACCACGCAAATTTTGATCGCCATGATTTCTGGGGCGTTTCTTGGTGTTTTACTGAATTTGTTTGGTGCGGGATCGGGCCTGGTGCAGAGTTTGTTGGTTGATGGAGTTCTGCGTGTGGTCGGAGCGATCTTCATTGCTTCGCTCAAAATGATGGTGGTTCCTCTAGTGTTCGTGTCACTTGTATGTGGGGTTACCAACATGGGGGACATTGCGGCTCTGGGCAGAATCGGTACAAAAGCACTCGGTTTGTATGTGGCGACCACGGCTTTGGCTATTACCGTTGCGCTACTGATAGCAGGCGTTGTATCGCCGGGAATGGGTTTCGATATTGCCGGCGCAGAAATCGATTTTGAAGCTCGAGCAGCACCGCCTCTTAGTCAGGTTTTAATCGGCTTGGTGCCAACCAACCCTGTCGCAGCGCTGGCCAATGGCGAGATGCTTCAGATCATAGTGTTCGCGCTGTTGCTAGGGGTTGCGATTACAATTGCGGGAGACCGAGGACGTCATCTGCTTAATGTGTTCACAGACCTGAACGCCGTGATCATGCAGATGGTGTGGATCGTGGTACGGATTGCACCCATTGGCGTGTTTTGCTTGATTGCACGTACATTTTCAACGGAAGGTGTGGAAGCGTTTATCCCCCTGGCCAAATACTTTGTATGTGTGGTAGCGGCACTTACGGTCCATGCGATCATCACTTATAGCGTTTTACTGAAAATCGTCGGTGGGCTCAGTCCAATCGTGTTTTTTCGAAAGATGCGTGCGGCGCAATTATTTGCATTTTCTACCGCTAGCAGCAACGCGACGATACCAGTGACCTTGGAGTCGGTACAAAGCCGTCTGGGGGTGGACGATAGTGTGGCCTCTTTTACCGTACCTTTCGGTGCCACCATCAACATGGATGGAACTGCCATCATGCAAGGCGTTGCTACGGTATTTATTGCTCAGGTGTATGGTGTCGACTTAAGTCTGGGAGATTTTCTTGTTGTAATTATAACCGCGACTTTGGCATCCATTGGCACGGCCGGAGTTCCGGGAGTCGGGTTAATCATGTTGGCGATGGTGTTGCAGCAAGTTGGTCTTCCGGTTGAGGGGATTGCTCTTATCATTGGAGTGGATCGGTTGCTAGATATGATGCGCACGGCTGTTAATATAACTGGTGATGCTGCCGCAACCTGTGTCATTGCAAAGAGTGAAGGGTGTCTCAATGTGGATCGTTACACCGATCCTTCGGCGGGTCTTGAGGCGCCAAAGCGCGCCTTGATGCCAAGTCCCTAAACCATACATAGGTGCTCATTCATATAACGTTTTGAAATGGGGAAATGGTGACCGGGAGACGGTTTCGTCACTGCTTGACGGGTGTATCCTTACGCGCTCCCCATTCGCTCCATGAGCCGTCGTAAACCGCGACGTCGTTACGCCCAATTATGTGAAGAGCGAGTGCGAGATTACAAGCTGTGATGCCCGACCCGCACGAGGCAACCACGCTTTTACCGTCCTCTACTCCCGCCTTAGAGAACACTTTCCTCAATTGTTTGCCTGATTTCATTAAATGGGTATCTACATCATAAAGGTCGAGGAAGGGGAGATTTAAACTTTTTGGTATATGGCCCCCTCGAAGTCCGGGTCGTGGTTCTGGTTCGGTTCCCGCATAGCGTCCTGGCGTTCGTGCGTCCAAAACTAGCTCGGTATTATTTTTGATGTTCCCGAGTAAGTCTTCAAGCTTCCGAAGTAGATCCGGGTTGAGCCTGGCAGCATATTTTGTCGTGTTTGGCGCCCCGGTACAACTTTCCAGCGAGCCTCCTGATTTCACCCATGCGGGTAGGCCGCCGTCGAGTACAGACACGCGCCTATGCCCAAAAAGTCGAAACATCCACCAGACTCGCGCTGCGCTTCCAACGCCAGTGGCATCATATGCAATTATGTGGTCTTCATTCTTGATTCCCAGTGCACCGACCTCGGTGGCAAATTTTTCCTCACTGGGAACCATGTGTGGAAGCGGATTTTCGTCATCGGAGATTTGGTCGACATCGAAAAATACAGCTCCGGGAATATGCTGTCCCGCGAACTCTGTTCGTGGATCACGACCCAAAGTGGGCAAATGCCATGAGCCATCGACTACGTAGATATGGGGAGTGCCTAGATTTGTAGCTAGCCATTCAGCGTTCACCAGTGTTTTTTGGAACATTCGGATATCAACGTGAGATGATGTTTTCAGCTAGTGTGATTGTTACACGTCGATTGTGACGACCTTTATTTTTAATTTTTGTCACCGAGACCAAGCCAATCTCTCCTGTGCGAGCCACATGTGTACCACCGCAGGCCTGAAGATCTACGCCTTCGATATTCACCAACCGGACCATGCCGTCACTGTCAGGAGGCTTGACCGACATTGTCTTAACCAATGTTGGATTCTCAGATAATTCGTTCTCAGGGGTCCATCGCGGCATTATCTGATAATCAGCTTCGATCAGCGCATTGAGCTGAGTAGTTATGTCCGACTTATCTAGGGTGGTGTCAGGAAGGTCAAAGTCCAGACGACTTTCTTCTGTTCCTACCTGTCCGCCCGTCACGGGTCCATCAATAACCGCCGAAAGAAGGTGAAGACAACTATGCATTCGCATTAATTGGTACCGATGTTGCCAGTCAATTTCCGCAACCACGCGTGTGCCTGGTTCCGGTAATATGCTACCGGGAGCTGGGATGTGATTTGGGTTCTCACTGGATTGATCCTTTGTCGTGTCGACAATCTCAATTGCAATGCCATTCGAGAGTTTGAGAAAGCCGGTATCTCCAGGCTGGCCACCCCCTCGACAATAAAAAACAGTTTGGTTCAGTTGAATTCCTTCTTCGTTGCAAGCGACGATCTCTGCCTGGCAACTTTTGGAATAGGCATCTTTATGAAATAGTAGCTCGGTCCCCGGCATTTCCATTATGCCATCCACTCCGGTACCGGAAGGCCTTTTTCTTTGAGAAAACTTGGATTAAAAACTTTGCTCGCATAACGGCTTCCATAGTCGCAGAGAATTGTAACTACGGTACAACCAGGCCCAATTTTTTTTGCGAGCTTGATGGCGCCGGCTACGTTGATGCCGGTTGAGGGGCCCATTAGCAGTCCCTCGTGTTGAAGAAGGTCAAAGACGATGTTGAGAGCCTCCTCGTCTGTTACCTGCTGGAAATCATCTATCGGCGCATTTTCTAAATTCTTGGTGATACGGCTTTGACCTATGCCCTCGGTAATGGATGAACCTTCGGGTTTCGCTTCACCTTCCGTGTAGAGGCTGAATAGCCCCGAGCCCATGGGATCCGACAAAACCACTTGTATGTCTGTGTTCTTTTCCTTAAGGGCCATCCCGACGCCAGCGATCGTACCGCCTGTCCCGACGGAGCAAGTGAAACCATCAATTCGACCCCCGGTTTGCTCCCAAATCTCAGGACCCGTTCCCTCCAAGTGTGCTTGACGATTGGCAACGTTATCAAACTGATTAGCCCATACCGCTCCTGCTTTGCTATCTGCTGCTATTTCCTCCGCCAATTGGCCTGAATATCGTATGTAGTTGCCAGGGTCACTATAAGGCAATGCGGGCACCAGGCGCAGATCTGCACCGCACATCATGAGCATGTCCCTTTTTTCTTGGCTCTGTGTTTCGGGCATTACGATAACCGAGCTGTAGCCGAGTGCTTTTCCCACCAGTGCGAGTCCAATCCCGGTGTTTCCCGCAGTTCCCTCTACAATTACGCCACCAGGTTTGAGTTCGCCTTTTCGTTCAGCGTCTCGAACTATATATAGTGCTGCTCGGTCTTTAACGGATTGTCCTGGGTTTAGGAATTCGCATTTACCCAATATATTGCAGCCTGTTAATTCGGATGCCCGTCTCAGTTTAATTAATGGGGTATTACCGATGAGGTCAGTAAAGCTGGAGTTTAAGCGCATTAACAACCTTCCCGATTTGCTAATCCTGATTAAACGGCGGCCTAAGGGCCGCGTCTCATAAATCCTCGCTGTGGGTCATACCCGTATATTGCACCGATCAAAAATGCCAGTGCACATCCGGAGACGACCAAAGCTCCCAACCCATAAAACTGACCTTCGCTAGCATATCGAACCAGCTGAACACCGTATGTGAACGGATTAACATTGGCGATCCAATATACGAGGTCAGCCCCACTCTCTTGAAGATACCAGAGTGGGAACAGCGCGGGGGAGATAAAAAACATTGGAAAGATCACAAAATTCATAGTCCCAGCGAAGTTTTCAAGTTGTTTTATATATACCGATAGAAGTAATCCCAGTGCACCCAGCATCATGCCAGTAAGGATCAGAGCCGGAAAAATATAGAGCCAGGCAAGAGTCTCATTGAATCCAACTCGTAGCCCCGTCCACCAGTCGAATGGCAGACAAATAATCAAGAAAGCATACGCTTGTAAAACCGAAAGAAATGTTCCCGATAACAATTTTGCAGTAAGGAGATACCATCGCGGGAGAGGAGCGGTTAACAAAAGCCGCATCATCCCCATTTCACGATCATAGACCATGGAAAGAGATGACTGCATGCCACTAAACAATAGCACCATGCAGGCAAGGCCAGGCAAAATATAATATTCGTAATTGACACTGCGCTGAAGGTACGGCTCTCCCGCATCGACACCATAAACACCACGGAAGCCAACCGCAAAAACAAATAGCCACAAAGCAGGTCGCACGAATGCGGCGAACAGGCGCCCTTTTTGTTGGAAAAACTTGGTTGTTTCGCGACGGCTTAATGCTGACAAGGCGGCAATGATGTGACTAAGCTGCATTACTTTCACTTCTTCTTTGTGCGGTGTAGCAGGGTTTCACGAATTAGATATGCAAAATCCCCAGAGCAACGTACCTGATTCATATTACTTCAATTTTTCGTTAAAATTTGCAATTCGTATCTCGCTCTCCGTGCCCAATCGTATCTAGGTCATTGGTCTGATGCTTGAATCCCTCTATCGGAGCCCGTGTAATGGTCCAGTTTTCGGTAGTTAACATAATCGGTTGGCGTAACTGGTTGTTCCAGGTGCGGATACTCATTCCAGGACCCTTGCTACCATCTATTCTTAATTTATCGCTGCGTAGATAGGCCGCCACCTCAACCGCGTTGGTGGTTTTAGCACGCGCAATAGCCATCCCGATAGTTTTTAAAGCAACCCAAGCTCCCCAATCAGCTTCGCCCATTCTTCTGCCATGCATGCGCTCAAATCTGCCGTGCACCTGCGGCGCACCGTGGCGTAGGTAGGACCAATGCCAAACTCGAGGTACTATGCCGCTCGCGCCGGTGACTGCTGCGGGTTTTTGGGTAGCAAACGGCACGGTCAACGAAAATTCGCCATCAACATCGGCAACGAAGACAGCATCGTACTTGGCACTTCCAGTCAAAAAATTGAGATTATTTGCTTCTCGTGCACGTGGATCATTTCCTAAAACAAAATCTCGAATTTGCGATATATTCAGTCCAAAAAGCTCGGCCGATCTCTCAAATGCCCGGGTCATTTCTATATCTTCAGGCAATGGGCCGCGTAACACCAGTACGCGAGTCCATTTCCGAGATACCAAATACTGCGCAACCGCATCAGCCATCATTGAACGACTGGCTGCAATGTGAAACAGGTGTTGCTGGCAATGTTCATTACGAAGCGCATCGCCTGTTGCAGTAGTGTTGAACAAAACAATATCTTGGTCACGTGTTTGTGCTGCTACTTCCCCTACAACGGAATCCGGTGCATCCATAAGAAAGAAATAGGTACCGGATTCGCGTAGACGGTTAATGGTCGCTATCATTGAAGCTGCATTTTCCACGGTCTCTCGTTGCATTGCGAATCGAGCCTTTGCAATGCGCGTAAATTGTTTCAATTCATCGATTGCTAACTGGGCACCCGCGTAGGCCCTGCGATCAACGATTGCAGTAGCTGATCTGATATCGACTGGGTGCACTCCCCAGTCTTCGTAACGCACATCTTGGATTAGATCGAGATAGCCGATAGTAACGATGGGAAGGTCATCATTTCCCAACGAAGATTTCACAGTAAGCACCGCAATCAAAATGACTCCGACAAGCCGCAGTATCCAGTGCATGCAACTAATCGTCAATTCGCACGGTATGTGGCGTGCGACCTACTGGAACCGAATTGACCGCCACTTTTTTGATAGTGTCGATAATTGTGATGTCGTCGCTGGCCCCGTTGGTTACCACAAGAAATTTTTCATCTGCAGTGAGGGCTGCCCCCCATACTCGATCCCCCGCCAGGACATAGTCTGTGACATCGCGGGACGCAACATCTACAATCGCTACGTGTCGCGCTCTACCAAGTGTGATGTAGGCAGTTTTCCCATCAGCGGTCATCGCAAAATCAACCGGATTGATATCTCCCTCCCGCATTCCTGGTTTTTCGAAAAGTATTTCGTCAATAAGCTCGAAAGTTTGTGCGTCAAGAATTGAAATGGTGCCGCCAAGTTCGTTCGTAACCCAGTACTCCTTGTCATCAGGTGTCACGATGCCACGTCGTGGACGATTGCCAACCAGCACTTCATCAAGAATGGTCCCAGACCATGGGTCTATGATAATTACCGTATTCGTGACTTCGGACGTTACAAATACTACCTCGCCATCATTACGGAAGGTTATTCCCTCGGGTTCAATGCCCACATCCTCGATTGTGCGGATTTGTTTGCCGGTGTCTGGGTCGGTAATAGTTACCTCGTTGTCGTCTTCATTGGCCGCCACAAGAATTTTCCCAGATGGGTCGATACTAAAGATTTCAGGATCCTCTCCAGCCTCGAGAAAATTTATTATCTCTAAACTTGCCACGTCTAGGACTTCGATCCGGTCGCTGCCGCTTGCAGCGATAAGGAGTTGAGTGTTGTTTTTATGCCAGCGCATGTCTCGCGGACGTTCCCCGGTAGGAATAATTTTGACAATCTCGAAATTTTTACCATCAATGACAGTTACAGTATTGTCTGCCTCGTTGCTCACAAAAATATACCCTGTTCCCTCGGCGAAAACGGGAGTTACCAAAATGAGCGAAAGAACGGTTGAGCAACAAAGTATATGTCTCTGGAAAAACACGACAGTCTCCCTATTCTATTAATCAATGTCAGTATCGGAATTTTGTTCAAAAAGTGTGGAAAATCAATCCTCTTTTGTTATGAAAACAAAAGCGTCATGAAGGTCGTTCATGCCGGTTTCCTTTACCAGTCTGTCGGGTGCGCCAGTTGTTAATACTTCACCCTTATGGAGGACAATCACACGGTCGGCTTGTTCAGCTTCGTCTACTAAATGGCTTGCCCAAAGTACCGCCAT
>PTKD01000067.1 GCA_002938115.1 Alphaproteobacteria bacterium MarineAlpha9_Bin7
GGCCTTGACCACTAAATTAGCGCCCCTCGACAAAATTCACGGTTTGCTTTCAAGGCCCTGATACAACTCTAATGACGGAATAGGATTAATTTCAGATGAACTACCGTAATTTGCTGGCTGCCATGTTCGGTACATTGTTCGTGGTAAGTGGGACGTCGGTTGTTGCAGCAGATTTAGCTGCTGGCGAAAAGATTTTCAAAAAGTGTAAGGTCTGTCACTCGCTTAAGGAAGGCGGGAAGCATAAAATCGGTCCTAATCTTTTTGGTGTCATGGGGCGTATATCAGGTACTGCAAAGAAGTTTAAGTATTCTAAGGCAATGAAGGGGGCTGCAATTACGTGGGATGAAGGCACCCTCACCGAATACCTCACCAAGCCCAAAGCCTTTATTCCGGGCAACAAGATGGCATTCCCCGGTCTAAAAAAGCCTGAGCAGATAGAAAATGTGATTGCTTTTATTTCAGAGAATACAAAATAGGGCGTGCCAAACTACAAGACCTCTAGTAAAGGCCGGGGTATAGCTCCGGCCTCGTCGCTTTCCCCCGGTGTTGGGGCCGCGCGGCAGGTAAACAATATTTAGGGATCATTGGTTGGTGACGATGGAAATCACTGGGGAATACCGAATTGCGGCACCTCAAGCATTGGTGTGGAAAGCGCTCAACGATCCGGCCGTTTTGCGTGTCGCCATTCCAGGAGTGGAAAGCTTCGATAAAAAATCTGACACTGAGTTTGGTGCCACCGTGACCGTTAAAATTGGTCCAGTGAAGGCTAGGTTCAAGGGTTCTGTAATCTTAAGTGAGTTGGACCCGCCGCACGGATATCAAATTAAAGGTGAGGGCCAAGGAGGTGTGGCTGGGTTCGCTAGGGGGACGTGTGAGGTAAAGCTTCACGAGGAATCTGGAGAAACCTTGCTTCGTTATCGTGCGAATGCCCAGGTCGGGGGTAAGTTGGCGCAAGTCGGGTCACGCATGATCTCAGGGGTTGCAAAAAAGCTGGCGGACGAATTTTTTTCCGCCTTCGCAAGGAAAGTGAGCTCCTACGTCGATTCGGAGAGTATCTCCCAGAAGAGTATCGGCGCAGCCGAGGTCACTCCTTCTGCCGTAATCCAACAACGTGGAACTATCGCTCCAGGGTACTGGATTGTGGGATTGGTTATCATGGTTGGTTTCCTTTTGTGGCTCTATTCCTAATCGGTGCGGTCTTTAAAGAATGTTCCATGCTTGACCTGGCGGACTGACGCCCCCACACTTGAGCATCAGAGGGTTCCAGTGTGTAAGTATATGAGGCGACGATGAAAGTTAACGTTGGAGTAACCGTAAATGGGAAAAAGGTAACAGCCGAAGTTGAGGCTCGAACTTTACTTGTGCAATTTCTTCGGGATCATCTGGAATTGACGGGCACTCACGTTGGCTGTGACACAAGTCAATGCGGAGCTTGTGTGGTTCACGTTGATGGGAAAGCAATCAAATCGTGCACGATACTTGCGGCGCAGTGTGAGGGGACAAATGTGGTAACCATCGAAGGGCTCGCCGACGGAGACACTTTACATCCAATGCAAGAGGCTTTTCGCGACAACCATGGCTTGCAGTGTGGGTTCTGCACGCCCGGCATGGTTATGGCCGCTGTCGACTTGGTGACCCGCCATCCACAGCCGAACGAAGAGTTAGTCCGTGAGCGGTTGGAAGGTAATCTCTGTCGCTGCACCGGATACCATAATATTGTGAAATCGGTGGTCGCTGGTGCTGAGGCGATGGCTAGATAGCTGGGGACCTGCAGGGCAATACAAATCATGTATGACTTCATATACCATCGCGCGACTTCTATAGGGGGTGCTCAGTCCACTTTTAAGAGTTCTGATGATCCTGTTTATCTAGCTGGTGGCATGACTTTATTGCCGACCATGAAGTTACGTTTGGCAAATCCTAGCGACGTTATTGATATCGGGCAACTTGACGGATTAACAGGGGTTGAACGCTCAGGAGACGAAATTGTAGTGAAGGCAATGACCACTCATGACGAAGTGGCTGCTAGCGCTGACATTGCGACTGCAATTCCTGCTCTGGGATCCCTAGCGGACTCTATAGGGGATCCTCATGTGCGCAACCGCGGCACTATAGGCGGTTCAATCGCCAATAACGATCCGGCCGCTGATTATCCGGCGGCGCTTGTTGGCCTCGGTAGTGTTGTTGTGACTACGTCGAGGGAGATTGAGGCTGATGGTTTTTTTACCAATATGTTTGAAACAGCGCTGGAGCCCGATGAACTGATTACCGCTGTCCGATTCCGAATTCCGGAAGCAGCGTGTTACATGAAATTTCCTAACCCAGCTTCTCGTTACGCTTTGGTCGGAGTTATGGTGGCGCGTACCAACGACGGCGTTCGAGTTGCAGTTACCGGGGCTGGCCCGTGTGTTTTTAGAGTAAGCGAAATGGAGACAGCGCTAACCGCTGACTTCAAGCCGGAGGCGATTGCGGGTATCCCCGTGGCGACTGACGGACTCAACAGCGACATTCACGCGGGCTCTGAGTATCGCGCTCATTTGGTTGGCGTGATGGCGGCCCGCGCGGTCGCGGCTTGCAGCTAGTCTCTCAACCCCAGCTGGCCCCCTGCTTGGCCATGTAATGACAGTTTCACTCCCTGACAGTATTGACGGTTGCCTCTCGCTTTTGCGGCAGGGACAGTATGTAGGGGACCGTAGCCTTGCGACCACTCTTTTCCTCGCACTTAAGATGGGGCGACCCTTGTTTCTTGAAGGTGAGGCTGGCGTTGGCAAAACGGAAATTGCGAAGGTTTTGGCGCAGGTGCTCGATCGATCGTTGGTGAGATTGCAATGTTATGAGGGCCTGGATCTTGCCTCTGCAGTTTATGAATGGAATTACCAGAGTCAAATGATCGAAATTCGACTTGCTGAGGCTGGGGGCGAGCCGAATCGTGATGCTCTTGGGCAGGACATATTTTCCGAGCGCTTCTTAATCAAGCGGCCACTTCTGCGGGCACTTGAGAGAGATCCGCGGGGTCCGCCAGTGTTGCTAATAGATGAGCTCGATCGTTCGGATGAGCCGTTCGAAGCATACCTACTGGAGTTGCTAGCTGATTTCCAGGTTACGATCCCTGAGATAGGCACAATTAAGGCCAGTGAGCCGCCATTGGTCATTATCACTTCGAATCGGACCAGGGAAATTCACGATGCATTAAAACGACGTTGCTTCTATTTTTGGATTGATTATCCGGACATTGTGCGCGAGCAAGAAATTCTTGCGCTAAAGGCGCCTGGGGTGGGCGAACGTTTGACTTCCCAGGTGGTTGCCTTCGTGCACGAATTGCGTGAAGCGGACTTGTTCAAGCGCCCTGGAATATCTGAGTCCATTGATTGGGCTAAGTCACTGCATACGTTGGATCAGCTAGAATTGGATCAGGAGAATGTGGAATCGACATTAGGTGTGCTGCTCAAGTATCAGGATGACGTTGCCCGCATACAAGGGACAGAGGTAGCGGAGATTTTAAATCGTATTAGGACGGATTTGGACGGTATTTGAGCCATTACTTCATTGAATTAAAACTGCTCGGAATATGGCGGTGATGCAAACTAAGTTGACTAGCGGATCAACAAAATTTTCAGTTAACATCATGTATTTTGCGCGAGCCTTGCGCCGTGCTGGTTTACCGATTGGAACGGACCGATTAATTGATGCGTTTGGCGCTGTAGAGATCGCGGGCCTACGTTCGAAAGATGATGTTTATTGGGCTCTCCATGGTTTGTTCGTGAGCCGACCTGAGCAACGGCTGATTTTCGATCAGTGTTTTCACATATTTTGGCGGAGGCCTGAATTTCTCGAGGAGTTGTTGGCACTTAATTTGGCAGTTCCGAGCACTTCTTCGGACCTGGGACCCACCGCACCAGGTAGCCATCGGCTGGGCGAGGCCATGGCGATCGCGCGTATTGGCGAAGAAGCGCTCGTACAGAACAGCGTCGATCAAAACTATGGGGCTTCCTACCGTGAAACTTTGGCAAAGCGCGACTTTGATAAGATGTCGGCGTCTGAAATAGCCGATGCTAAACGTGTCATCAAGACGCTCGCATTGCCCGTCGCCCAGCGACCAACACGCCGTTTCACGGTTGATCAACGTGGTACATTGGTGGATGCCCGGGCGAGCGTTCGTGCAAGCTTACGTTCTGGAGGTGAGATGATGCAGGTGCTTTTTCGGCGGCGACGCTGGCGTTCGCCACCGTTGGTAGTGATTTGTGACGTTTCGGGATCTATGAGCCGCTATTCACGTCTATTGCTACATTTCGTCCACGTTTTGGCTAACCACCGCGACCAAGTGTACGCCTTCGTATTTGGGACTCGTCTTACGAATATTACTAGGTATCTTCGGCATCGTGATCCAGATGTTGCCCTTGATAATGCGCTTGATGCGGTTGATGATTGGTCGGGTGGGACAAGGATTGGAGCGTGTTTGCGACGTTTTAATCACGATTGGTCACGCCGTGTGCTTGGTCGAGGCGCTGTGACTTTGTTGATTACCGATGGTCTGGATCGAGATGCTGGAGTTAGGCTTGAGATCGAAATGGAGCGTTTGCATAAATCTTGCCGTCGCCTAATTTGGCTCAACCCGCTTTTGCGTTATGCTGGCTTTGAAGCGAAAGCCCTCGGCGTGCGGGCTATGTTGCCGCATGTCGATGATTTTTGTCCGGCGCATGATCTGGGCAGTATTGCGGCACTTGCCGACGTACTGTCAACGAATTGCGCGACATTCGGTCGATCGTAATGATACGACCCAAGGAGTAATTAGGCCGTGGCTACTGACCTAGAGGACGTGCTTGCTGTTGCAGCGACCTGGTGTGCTGAGGGACGTGGCGTCGCATTAGCGACGGTGGTTAGCACTTGGGGTTCAAGTCCGCGACCCGTTGGAAGTCAGCTCGTTGTTGATGACCAGGGTTCCATGTTGGGTTCGGTTTCGGGTGGTTGTATCGAAGGCGCAGTTGTCCTTGAGGCACGCGAGGCTATCGCCGATGGCAATCCCAGATTACTGGATTTTGGCGTAACCAATGAGCAGGCTTGGGAAGTTGGACTTGCGTGTGGTGGGAAAATACAAGTCTACGTGGAGCGCATAGAGTAAGCGATGGAAAATAAGTTGCTTACAGCTTTGAACTTAGGCCGTGCAGAAGGCCGGCCGATTGCGTTAGCTACGCTGTTGGAAGGCAAGGGCCAATGGCTCATTGACGAATCTTCAGGTGGTGGTGCATCAGAGTCAGCAGTTCTTTTGGCTCGGAAGGCTATTGCCGAAGACAGGAGCCAGGTTGTCGACTGCGAGGGAGCAAGCTTGTTTGTGCAGGTTCACAACCCGCCACTTCGTATGGTGGTGGTCGGCGCGGTTCATATCGCACAAGCTCTTTCGCCGATGGCCGCACGCACCGGATACCGGGTTACGGTAATTGATCCGCGAGGAGTATTTGCCACGGAAGAAAGATTTCCTGGCGTTGATATATCCAACGAATGGCCTGACGAGGCACTCCGCCGTATTGGGCCGGATGTACGGACTGCTATTGTCACGTTGACGCATGACCCAAAGCTAGACGACGCTGCGCTCGAAGTAGCGCTATCGTCTGAGGCGTTTTATATAGGTTCATTAGGTAGCAAGAAAACCCACCGTGCTCGTCTCAACCGTCTCGAGCGGCTTGGCTTTGATAAGGCAGCCTGTGAACGCATTCACGGACCGGTTGGGCTGGCGATTGGTGCAAAATCCCCAGCCGAGATTGCTGTGGCAATTCTGGCGGAGGTCACCCAGGCGCGTCACATAGCCACAACGTCGGTTACGTCGTAAGGGCGAAAAATATGGAATTTAAGCGGATGGTCTTGGCGGAGGCTGAGGGGGCCTTGCTTGCACATAGCATGAAGACATCCCAGGCTAAATTTAAGAAAGGCCGCGTGCTGTCCAAAGAGGATATTTTGGCGCTGCAAGCCACTGGGGTCGAGAATGTGATTGCGGCTAGACTAGATGAGGGTGATCTTTCGGAAGATGTAGGAGCGATGCAAGTAGCGTCGACGATTATGGGGGACGGTGTCACTTGCAACAGCGCCTTCACAGGTCGTTGCAACCTATATGCTAATACGCGTGGGTTGGTGGTGATTGACAGCGCCCGCATTGATCAAATTAATTTGCTTCACGAATCATTGACTATTGCCACGCTTCCGCACTGCGATGTGGTGATTGCTAAACAAATGGTAGCAACAGTGAAAGTGATCCCTTTTGCTGTGTCGGGACGAATTGTCCAAGCGGCTACAGCGATTTCTCAGACTCCGGTGCCAGTTATTTATGTTGCTAAGTTTACCGCCAAGAAGATGGGTTTGATACTTACGCGTTTGGCAGGCACCAAACAGTCTGTATTAGAAAATACGATCAAAACGGCCCGCGCACGAGTGGAGACGCTCGGATCGACATTGATAGCCAGTGAAGTGGTGGAACACGAGGAAACAGTAGTTGGCGCAGCCATCCAAAAACTACGGTCGAGTGGCTGTCATATCATTTTGATAAGTGGTGCGTCAGCAATCGTTGATCGTCGTGACGTCGTGCCGCTTGGCCTGGAATCGGTGGGCGGCACCATTGATCATTTTGGTATGCCCGTAGATCCAGGGAACCTGTTGCTTCTTGGTCATATCGGTGAAGGTCCCACGCAAACGCCGGTATTAGGTTTGCCGGGATGTGCTCGTTCTCCCAAACTCAATGGGTTTGATTGGGTTCTAGAACGGCTAGCAGCGAATCTTGAGGTGACACCTAAAGATATCATGCTAATGGGGGCTGGTGGCCTTTTAAAGGAGATTCCCTCTCGCCCACAACCGCGCCATGGAGTTAAGACCAGTGTTGAAGGTATCAAACGAGAGCCGACTATACCTGCAATGTTGCTCGCGGCAGGCCAGTCTCGCCGGATGGGTGCAATAAATAAATTACTGGCCCAAATTGATGGTATCTCAATGATTCGTCGCGTAACGGAAACAATTTTGACCTCCAAGGCGGGGCCGCTGATAGTAGTTACTGGCCACGAAGCAGACCGTATACGGACCGAGCTGGAGGGATGTGAGGTAACTTTTATCCACAATCCAGACTACGCTGAAGGTTTGAGCAGTAGTCTTCGGACTGGAATTTACGGTCTTCCTGATGCTGCTGACGGCGTGCTGGTGTGTTTGGCCGACATGCCGCAAGTTACCGCTTCGCACGTTGATAAGCTGATAGCTGCGTTCGATCCAATTGAAGGCCGCGCGATTTGTGTACCAACCAGTAACGGTAAACGCGGCAACCCAGTAATCTGGGATGCGCGGTTTTTCTCTGAGATGACGGTGGTCTCAGGCGATGTTGGGGCACGCCATTTAATAGGTGAGTACGATGACCTGGTGTGCGAGGTGGAAATAGGAGATGGCGGAGTTTTGGTCGATATTGATACTCCGCAGGCGTTGCACTCAGTTCGTGCGACCGCTTCTTAGATATCTCTGGTCCACGCTTCTTGGAGAGCGTGTATGTTGCACTGAAATATGGAGCTATCGTGCGGTCTAGCCCCTGGGTTGACTGCGGCCTCCACTAGTCATTGAAGTTGTCGATCTTTTCATTAATCCCTTCGGGATCTTGATGGATGATTACCTCAGCTCCGGGAAATTCAGCTAAGAGGTCCGCCTCGACTTGATCTGAAATGATGTGTGCGTCGTGAAGCGTCATATGTCCAGGCAGTTCCAAGTGAAGTTGAACGAACGGCTTTGTGCCACCCATTCGTGTTCGGAGATCATGCAACCCTTTGACCTCGGTGTGGGCCCTGACGATTTCACCAATGCGATTGCGATCCTTTTCGGAAAGTTCATGGTCCATTAGTGAGTCCAAAGCTTCACGGCCAACTTGCCAGGCGCTGTACAGGATGTAAACAGCTACCGCAACCGCGATAAGTGGATCCGCTACGGCCATCCCAAAGCGTGTGGCTAAAACCAGTGATGCAATGATGCCAACGTTGACCAAGAGGTCCGCCTTGTAATGAACTGAATCGGCGCCTATAGCGAGCGATCCGGTGCGGTGCACCACGTACAACTGGAGTCGGACGAGGGCGAACGTCAACACGACTGAGACGGCCATCACCGCTATCGCTAGATTGCCATGGTCGATCACTCGTGGCTGAGTTAACCGATTTCCAGCTTCGAATAATAAGAAGATTGCAGAGCCCGTGATAAAAGCGGCCTGTCCCAATGCCGCAATAGATTCTGCCTTTCCATGGCCAAACCGATGCTCTCGATCCGCGGGTGTCAATGCATGATGGACAGCGAACAAAGTAACTAGCGAAGCAACAGCGTCGAGAGCAGAATCGATCAGGGATGAGAGCACCGCGACCGAGTCGCTTAACAACCAAGCGCCCAGTTTTATGCTGACAAGTATGGAGGCTACGAGGACCGATGCGTAGGTTGCTAGCCGCATAAGTCTGGCAGCTTTTTCCTGTGGCATGGACTCGGTCTTCATCTATCGCAGAATGTGGTTTTGGAAGAGAAATGCATGGTCTAGTTTTGACTAAGGGAACAGACTTTTGTAGTGCCAGATCGAACCATCTCGCTCATATAATAACCGATCATGAAGACGGGAATCTCTGTGTTGCCAAAATTCTATCCGTTCTGGCGCAACCCGGTATCCCGACCAGTGTGTGGGTCGGGGGACCGTGCTCTCACCAAATTTGGCTGTGTATTCGGCTACCCTATGGTCTAGGTGAGAACGATTTTTCAGAGGTTTTGATTGGGTACTCGCCCAGGCACCAATTTGTGCCGCCTTTGGTCTGGTTGAAAAATATTGGTCAGCTTCACCTCCTGGCACCAGGGTCACACTGCCTTCTATACGCACCTGTCGGCGCAACGATTCCCAGTGAAAACACAGGGCTGCTTGGGGGTTATTGCTTAAATCGCCTCCTTTTCGGCTTTCTAAATTTGTATAGAATACAAAACCCCTCGAATCGGCATCTTTGAGCAACACCATACGTGCGGAGGGAATCGCATCAATACTTGCGGTAGCAAGGCATGCGG
>PTKD01000068.1 GCA_002938115.1 Alphaproteobacteria bacterium MarineAlpha9_Bin7
GCATCGAGCCAATCGGAGTGAAGCCGATCCGGAGAGGTAACAGATAGCAAACCAAGTCCCGGTATTTCGTCATCCAGTTCATCGCATGCTGCCCTTACTTCGGGAGCAACTGCCCCACAATAAACTATTGCGAGCTCTGCTCCAGGGGCCGGAATTTTACTCCAGTACGCCCCAGCAATTATCCGTCTCGAAAAATTGTTATCTATTTCACGCACCGGCTGATCAATCGGGCGTGTCGATAGACGAAGATATACAGATCCTCCCCCGGGCACCTGCATATGCTCTAAACCCCAACGCATAATAACCGCCAGTTCATCAACATAAGCTGGTTCAAAATAAGTCAGACCAGGCTGACCAATTCCTATCAGCGGTGTACTCACGGATTGATGTGCACCTCCTTCAGGAGCCAGTGTGATTCCTGACGGAGTCCCAACCAACATGAACCGTGCATCCTGGTAACAGGCGTAATTAAGTGCGTCCAAACCACGTGCCACAAACGGATCGTAGAGGGTTCCAATAGGCAAAAGGCGGGCACCAAACCACTCGCTCGATAGACCTAGTGCAGCCAACATCAAGAACAAATTGTTCTCTGCTATGCCAAGTTCTATATGTTGGCCATTAGGCGACATTACCCATCTTTGGGCAGACGCAACGTCTTCACTACGAAAAATGTCTGGTCGATCGCTGCGGTCAAAAATTTGGCGCCTATTTACCCACGGCCCCAAATTCGTTGAAACGGTAACGTCCGGTGAAGTCGTAACAATACGCTTTGCCAACCCGCTGTCACCTCGACCAAGTTCGTTTAATAAACGACCAAATGCCTCCTGAGTGGAACCTCTTTTAAAAACCGGGCACTCAAGTTCAGCGGGAACGTTAACCACAGCTGACTTGAAGCGCCGTTGGACGTCCGACGAGAACGGCACGTTATCAATAAAATCCTGAATCTGCTTGCCCGGCATCTTGAGTCCGGAGAAACGCTCCCATTCCTCTCCATCCGCAATGCCATTTGCTGCTTTAAACTCATTCATTTGATTAAGGCTCATCAATCCGGCATGGTTATCTTTATGGCCTGCTAAAGGAAGACCATACCCCTTGATGGTATATGCAATGATACAGGCAGGAGCATCGCTCTGAGCTGCTCGATCATAAGCATCGAGCACAGTCTCCATGTCATGTCCCGCGAGATTCGTCATAAGCGCCTGAAGTCCGTCATCATCATAATCGTCCAGGAGTGAACGAACGCCACTCGTCTCACCTAAATCTGTTGTGAGGTGCTTGCGCCATGCGGCCCCACCCTTGAAGGTGAGAACTGAGTAAAGTTGGTTTGGGCACGAATCAATCCAGTCGATTAGGGCGTTGCCGCCCGGACACTCCGAAGCGGCCTGTAGGAGTTGGCCGTATTTAATGGTTTGGACGTCCCAGTCCATCGACCTAAACAAACCGTCTAAACGGTGAAAAACTGGATCTGTTACAACGCTATCCAGACTCTGACGATTATAATCAATTATCCACCAAACATTACGAACGTCGTGTTTCCAACCTTCAAACAATGCTTCGAACACATTCCCTTCATCCAGCTCAGCATCCCCAAAAAGAGCGATCATACGGCCTTCTTCGCGCATCTTAGGACCAAAACCGTGTAGCCGAACATAATCCTGGGCCAGCGAAGCAAAAATAGTCAAAGCGCCTCCTAACCCCACCGAACCCGTGGAGATATCCACGTCATCCGTATCTTTCGTGCGAGACGGGTAGGACTGGGCACCGCCAAAGCCTCGGAAGAGAGCCATATTCTCCTTGTCCTGCCGTCCAAGCAAATACTGAATTGCGTGGAACACCGGGCTCGCATGCGGTTTAACCGCTACTCGATCGAGAGGCCTCAGTGCATGAAAATACAAAGCCGTCATCAAAGTAACGACGGACGCGCAGGACGCCTGATGCCCTCCAACCTTCAACCCATCGCGCTCAGGGCGTAAATGATTTGCCCCATGGATCATCCAAGCCGAAAGCCACATGACCTTTTTCTCAAGCTCTCGAAGCATCGGGAGAACATTATCGGCAACGAGCAATTGGGTATCAGGATCATGCCTCGTATTGCATGACGTGTCGGCTACCGATGTAGTTTTTTTCATTGTCTCAACTTCTGGAGTTTTCTGTGCTCGGGATCGAGGAAAAGTTTAGTAATTCGTGTTCTAAAAACCATACCAAATATGGGAACATTTAATATTGCGAACATGCTATAAGGAGCCGACAAATGCGCTACAATTGCACTAATAAACAGGTAAATTAGCTATAAAATGTCCTCAATTGAACTCGATCGTATTGATCGGCATATCCTAAATGCACTCCAACATAATGCGCGAATTTCTAATGTTGAGTTGGCTCGCATGGTCGGGCTATCCCCATCCCCGTGTTTACGGAGAGTTAAGGCCTTAGAGGAATCCGGTGCGATCCAACGATACGTTACCTTGCTCGACCAAGGAGCGGTTGGATTCCCGGTGAGCGTATTTGTTAACGTCACTTTGGAGCGTCAAGTTGAAACGGCGTTGGAGCAATTCGAGGCCGCTATTAAAAAAAGGGCTGAGGTAGTTGAGTGCTATCTAATGACCGGCGACGCAGATTATTTACTCCGGGTCGTCACGAGTGACCTTGCGAGCTACGAGCGTTTCCTGGTCGACCACCTAACTCGCATTCCCGGCGTTAGCAGCATAAAATCGAGTTTCTCCTTGAAACAAGTGTCGTATCGCACCGCTTTGCCCTTAGAATAAATAAATTGTCTGACTCGACAGAGCGCGGATACGCCCAGTCTGTTCAATTGGTAATTCGCGACCGTTGCCGTTCATGAAGATCCTGGGTCTCGTCGCTAAGTAGTGATAACAGTATTTGATCTTGCTCCAGGTACGCCGTATTCGGAGACTGGAAATAGCGATTCACTGATTCCTTCACCATTTGTTGGGCAATGCGTGGTTTTCCCTTAATTTCACAGGCCATACGCAGTGCGACAGTCATAGGGTCCTCGCTGACCTCCTCACACAGGCCCCATTCTAAAGCCAGATTTGCACTTATTTTGCGACTCAGTGCACCCATCAGTTTGGCGCGTGCAGGGCCTACCAAGTCACCAAGTCGAGGCAAAGTATTCCAACTATATGTGAGGCCAAGTTCTACTTCGGGTGCATAAAAGTATGCGCCCTGTCTTAAAATTCGAAAGTCGCAAGCAACTGCAAGCGAAGTACCTCCCCCTATTGCAGGCCCGTTGACCACCGCAATTGTTAGGGCCCGTAAACGTTCCCATGCGTCGCACATATCCGCACCAAGACGGACGAGTCTACGGGCTTCTTCTATTCGTATTTTCTTCGTAAATGAAACCTCACTTATATCATTTCCGGCACTGAATACCGTCCCTTTGCCAGTTAGCAATACACAGGCCAGACTAGATCTTGTATCAAGGACTTCCGCCACGGCGCGCAGTTCACTTTTCATCAAATTCGACATGGCGTTCCGTTTTTCTGGTCGGTTCATCACTACGGTTGCAATTTCACCATCCTCAATTAATTCCAATGTTTTGTAAGTCATACCGCCTCCTAATTGCCCGAGATAGGACTTGGATATCCCCCACCTTGGCCCATTTACTCACATGTCGTTGTATACATTTATAAGGGCGGAACCGACCTGCCCATTCGCACGCAAAAATGCCAAATCGCCGCGGAGCTTAAAGAACCGGCAATACATCCAAAGATCTAGGATATTAATAATGTTAAAATTAAGAATTATTCCATAAACATTTATAACCATTAAATAATATTTTTACATATTCTCTGTTTCTAGCAATTAACTTAAATATGCAAACGTACCTCTTCAATGATTTTGGGAACCGCCAATACTAGGTCTTCGGATATCAGGCCCGTTCCTAAGCACTTGGCAGCTTCGCCATGCACCCATCCTGCCATACAGGCAGCATTAAACGGGTCACACCCTTGAGCGAGAAGACCCAAAATCAGGCCCGCAAGAACATCACCGGACCCTGCAGTTGCTAAATCCGGAGGCGCGTTATCGATTATCACTGCTCGCCCGTCAGGGGCCGCAATTACGGTATCAGCACCCTTTAGAAGGACGACGGAACCACTTATCTGCGAGGCCTTCCGAGACCTATTCAACCGATCACCCTTAATGTCAAACAAACGCTCATATTCGCCGTCATGCGGGGTAAGAACACACACACCCTCAATGGTTTCAAAAAGTGACGTAGGATCCTTCTCAAAAACACTTAATGCATCGGCATCAAGCACACACGCCTTTTTGGTTGCTAAAGTTTGTAAAACGCGGCCTTCCGTAAGCGAATTAACCCCACATCCCGGGCCGATTAATACCGCATTTATACGGTCATCACTGAGCAAAGATTGATACGCGGCAGTATCGCCGATAGGACGTACCATCACCGAAGTGAGCTGCCCGCCATACACCCCCAAACTTTCCGATGGACAGGCGACGCTCACCAACCCGGCACCTATCCTTAAAGCGGCTTCCGCTGCGAGACGAGCGGCTCCAGATGAATCTGCCTGCCCCCCTTGAACCAAGGCATGGCCCCGTTGGTATTTGTGAATAAGTGGATGAGGCCAAGGCCAAAAATCAGACCACAACCTCGGTCCGTTCAACCACAGTTGCGGCCGTATGTCATCCAGCACTGCTTCTGGAATTCCTATATCCGATACCACAAGATCTCCTCGGAAAGATTTCCCCGGAAGCAGCACGTGTCCTGGCTTGGGTCGGAAAAAAGTAACTGTGACGGACGAGCACATAGCAAATCCAAGAATTTGCCCTGTGTCTCCATCAACCCCGCTAGGAATGTCCACGGCGACTACTTCTAGTTCCCGCGCGACAACTCCCTCCATCATGGTTCGAACGCGACCTTCAATTGGACGAGACAGCCCTGCCCCAAACAATGCGTCAACCACCAGTACTATTTGATCCAGCATATTTGGCTCGAAATCGACAAATGGCCCTCCCCAACCATGCCCCATTATTGCGGCATCGCCCTCAAACGACTCAATTGAATCAGATAAGGCGACCTCTACCGGCCAACCGGATTCCCGCAATAACATTGCAACACCCAAGCCATCGCCACCGTTATTTCCGGGTCCGCAAAGTACCAACGTTGCACGAGGGGTCCAGCGGGCCCGAATCTCCGCCGCAACTGACGCACACGCATTTCTCATGAGAACGATGCTTGGGACACCCGCATCCACGGTCAAGCGGTCCGCCTGATACACCTCTTCCGTATTCAACACCGAAATTCCGCCGCCGTGTAAGGAAAAACTCATAGAAACCCCTACAGAGGAACTTTACTATTAATCTAATTCTTCATTTTAGTTATATGCATATAGTAAAAATATCAGAAATTTTTTTAATTAATTTATGAGACAAAAACCACCAACAAAACTTTTCTAATTGTATGGCTCAATGCTCTGTTTGCGCTCACTGAGAAAGTTTTTACCAATGAGGATTTAAAGTTATGTCGACAACCGCCATAAAACCTCGCCGTTCCCTGATCTTCGTTCCGGGAAACAAGCCTGAATGGTTTCCCAAGGCCCTGAAATACGGTGCGGACATCGTTTGTGTTGATATAGAAGACGCGGTCGCACCCAGTCAGAAGAACTCGGCACGCGAAACAACACTAGCCCTCTTTGACCAGGATATCGACATTGCGACACCGGAATGTATCGTTCGTATAAATAACCTCCGTTCAGTTGACGGTCTCCGAGATGTAATAGCAATCTTGGAACAAACACGCCCACCACCAGCACTAATGTTGACCAAAGTTAAATCAAGAGACGAGGTTTGCCAGCTGGATGAGTTACTGTCCATGCCACCCCACGACGTTATACGATTCCACGTTATTATTGAAACCAATGAGGGACTAGAGGCAGCATATGAAATAGCGCGGTCTTCAAAACGTATCGACTCCCTCTTGTTCGGTGGTGTTGATATGTCCGCTGAACTAAGAACAAACTTAGAATGGGAAAATTTATTGTATGCACGATCAAGGGTGGTTCACGCTGCAGCGGGAGCCGGTATAGATTTGTTGGATGTCCCATCGCTTGACCTCGATGATTTGAAGAGTCTTGAACGTTCAGCGAGAGCCTCAGCAGACCTCGGCTTTACAGGCAAAGCCGCAATCCATCCACGACAAGTGCCAATAATCAATGCTTGCTTTAGCCCAAGCACCGAAGCCATTGCCGAAGCGCAAAAGATCGTGAAAGCATTCGAAAGCAGTGAAGATGGCCTCGTAGTGGTAGATGGTAAATTACTCGAGAGACCCGTGTTGCGATCAATGTATAGAATCCTCGCGATAGCCGAGCAGAATAGGTGAAAACATCGGCACGAGGATCCATCTGTCGGGGGCCAATTTGTATATTTGCCGTTTGCATCCTGCTTCTGGTTGGCTGTGAGAGCAAACCTTTACCGGTTCCCATCCAACGTCCCGCCGGAGACGGTTTCTGCAAACTGAACGATGAAATGCTGCAACGCTACGCTGTTGCAATCAATGTTCTTGGGGAATCTTCATCTAGCGGTGTTGCAACACTTATCGGCCACAAAGTCTACATTATAACAAATCGTCATAATCTCCCTGTGGAGCCAAAGTTAGAAAATATAAAATTTCGAAACCACCTTTACCAATATAGCGCGGCGACCGCCGTTGTAACGATGGGACGCGACTATGCAGACGAAGGCGGCCTAGGGCCGGCCCGTGACTACGCCGTGCTAGCCGTGGAAACCCCATCTATTTTTGCCCCTCTTCCTCTACATCCGGGGCGGCATCAAGGCTCAGTCGTAGTTCCCAGTTACGCTTCGCGCCTTTATGAAGTGGGCCGTGGTGTGCAATGGTTTACCGACAACCGTTTTGACAGGCTGGATTTTAGCCTTGCAAAAGGTGCGTCGGGTGCACCTGTAATCAGCTGCCGCGGCGAGGTGGTAGGTCTCTATACCGCTCTTATTCGTCCTGAAGACTATAATCGAACCGGTTTCAAGGGAATATCAACGCCAATTCTAGTAGTCGTGCGTGACCTTACCGGGAACTGATACGTAGTATAGCAGTTCCTTTACTCTAACCTCTTAAACCACGACCCGCACCAAAGACGCGCTTCGTATAAAACCACAAAAATCACCTTGAAACAGGACATGGAGATCTGAAACAAGTAGAATGAACGCCCTTTGGATAGATGAAACGGGATAATTTGTTATGGCGCGTTACAGCACGGTTGCCGCCTTATCTGATTTTCGGCCAGAAACTATAACTCTAAACGAGCGTGAACTTAGGGTCCAATTGGCTGCAGCATATAGGATCTTTGATTATTTGGGTTGGACGCAACTGATATACGGGCACATTACTGCGCGCCTGCCTGGTCTAAAGGCTCAGTTTTTAATTAATCCCTTCGGGCTAATGTATCATGAAATCACCGCATCCAATTTGGTGACGGTCGATCTTGACGGCAATATTATTGGTGATAGCTCATACCAAGTTAATCCCGCCGGGTTTACAATTCATAGCGCAGTGCACGGAGTGCGTGAAGACGTATGCTGTGTAATGCACAGCCATACTAAAGCCGGCATGGCAGTGGCGGCGACCGCGACTGGCATCAAATGCCACGATTTTGCAGGAATTTCGCTGCACGACCGCGTCGCATACCATGAGTTTGAGGGTGTTTCAGTAGACCTTGACGAACGCAGTAGATTGTCAAAAAACTTAGGCAGTAAGAACGTAATGATTTTACGCAATCATGGCTTGCTGTCCTGCGGGCGCACAATAGCGGAAGCTTTTCGCTATCTTTACGCTTTGGAGACCGCCTGTCAGGTTCAGATAATGGCGCAATCTAGTGGTCAACTTCTTACCTCACCCTCTTACGAGGTGCGTGAAAAACATGCGCGCACGTTAGAAGATGCTGACAATGGCGAACTGGCATTTTCTGCTCTTGTCCGGCTAATGGACCAACGAGACCCAAGCTTTCGAAACTAGACTTTGTGCTCATAACAATCACCCGCCTCGAATTCTGCGGTGGTTATTTGTGAAATAAAAAATTTCAACCAAGGAATTTGACGATCTTGTGTGCCGTGTTTTGTGGCACTCCTGCGGGCATAAAATACTTGCAATCTAGGGGACCCCTGCCGCACTCATTCTGCGGTAAAGTCAGTTACAAACATCACGACCTAGAATTTAATATCCTCAATCCGTCGTTTTATCTCTCTCGTGGCCCTCATCTCCTTTAAAGAGCCGTTTCTGGGCTTTCCGTAGAAAGCCCCCAGGATTCTCAAGGGGGCTGGTCTCTGCTGCTATGTCTTTTAACTCCCCACGAGCAAAATCAATGTTGTCTTTCGCAAATTTTCCTGCTTCCTGAATTCGGGGTTTGACTTCTTTATTATACGTCGCGGCAGCCTTCTGTTGCACGCGCGGATCAGCAACAATCCTACGTACCGCTTGAAACAAAAGATGACGTAGCATCGCTATTGCTCCTCGCTTTCATGCAAAAAGAACACGTACTTTAATTCCATCTTTAATTCCTAACACTCTCTGGTATTCTTGCTTTTTGTACAAGACAGGTAAACTTCTGGTTTTTTCACCGCACCCGGGACAACGCGTTTCGATTAAAGTCCCGATCGTCTAATCCAGCCTGTAAACTAAAGTCGTCGAACCTCAGGACGGTACTTTTCCCGGTCAAATGATTTTCGACGAACATTTCATGGGATCTCCAGAATTTATTTAAATATTGTTTGTAGTTTCCAAACGACATCGTCTTAAGAAGCGCATCTTTCCGGTCGTAGAACTCTATTTTCCAAGGTCGAAACTCATTTTGGTCAATCCAAGCAATACGTTTTGTGTACCCAGAATTTTCATAAACCGGATACTGCGCAACCACAAAACATTGTAAGTCGCCGCATTCCTCATCCCTCAACCATTTGTAGGTGTATTTTGCCACCTCCTGAGAAGCCAGGTCTTCATACGAAAATTCGCTGCCCATAAAGGGGCCA